>JAUQPO010000095.1 GCA_030550335.1 Acidobacteriota bacterium | reverse complement strand
CTCTTCCTGCCCGGGGCAATTATAAAGGAACGGCCTCCGAAGGTCAATACACGGAGCAGTCGACTCGCTTCCCTCTGCTCGCAAGATCCCGTTCACCCAGCAACCCAAAGCGTAGATAATGGAAGCCGGTCATACTGCTGCGAGGAGGTATGACTCGATGAAGCGAATTACCCTTGACCGCCGGCGATTCGTCGCTGCTTTAGGACTAGGACCTCTCGCGGCACGCCCTCCAGTCATGGCCAGCGTGGACCTCTCCCAGGAACGCGAGGAATGGCCAAAGCTTCAGCCAGCGCGGATTTACAAGATCTACCTGGGTCGCTCTGGGGCCACAATCAATTCCCGAACCGGCCGTCCCGTGCGGTACCTCACTTGGTCTGCCGAGGAGGTTGCCCAATTCGATCAGTGGCTGGCCCAACTCGAACGAGAGCTGGGTGACGTGACCTTCATCGGCGGCGAAACCATCCCGCCAGCAGACGTCAAGCAAGTGGCTCAGAAGGCAGCCCACGCTGACGGCATACTCCTGACCTGGCTGTCCGGTCACGGAGGTGACTACGAAATTTTGGACCAGCTGCGCTTCGGCTTGGATGTCCCTGCTGTGTCGTTCTTCCAGCCTTTCAGCGGTCATGGTTGGATGTGGCACCAGCAATGGAAAAACCGCAGAGTGGCCCTCATCTCCACCAGCAATCGTAAAGATTTGGAGCTAGCCATCGGGCTGCTGCGCGTGCCGGCTCTCATGAAGCAAACCCGCATTCTGGCGATCGACGGTCCTAGAGGCACCAAACCGGCCTGCTCGGCTGAGGAGGTCAAAAAGAAGCTGGGTGCGGAGTTGATCACCATCAAAAATTCCCAGGTCCTCGAGCTCGCCCGTTCGATCGATCGCAAGCTTGCGGAGGAGGAGGCCGAGCGGTATTGGATCAAACCGGCGGTGGGCATCATCGAACCCACTCGGGAGGAAATCATCGAGTCGGCGCGGTATTACCTGGCGGTCAAGCGGCTGATGATTGAACATCGTGCACAAGCAGTCGCCAGCGCCGCCTGCATGGGCGATCCTCGCGGCTGCTTGACTTTTAGCAAGCTGAACGATCTCGGTTTCGTAGGGGCGTGCGAAGGCGACCTGGATTCCACGCTCACGATGTTGTTGTTTGCCTATGCGTTCCGGGTGCCTGGATTCATCAGTGACCCGGTGATCGACGAATCCAAGAATGCCGTCGTGCACTTCCACTGCACCTCTTTCACTCAACGGCCAGGCGGGCCGCGGATGCCCTTCGTGATCCGGAGCCAAACGGATAGCGGTGGCGGGGTGGCCCTGCAAGTGCAGTGGCAAGTAGGCGAGCCGGTCACCATGGCCAAGCTTGTCAATCTAGATACGATGCTGGTGGTTCCCGGGAAAATTATCGAGACGGGTATGAACCCGCTCGCCTGCCGCACGCAGTTCACACAAAGCGTGCGTGATGCACGCCACCTGTATTTGAACTGGGGTGCAGGCGCGATCGTTCCGCCCGACGTTCCGGGCGACATGGCCAAGTATGTGGGCGCCATGCCGATGCTGCATCGGGTCGTCTTCTATGGCGATTGGGTCCGCCCGGTGAAACTCCTTGGGAACCTGATGGGCTTCAAAGTCATAGAAGAAGATTTGCCAGCCGCGACAAGCCCGGCATGAGCCTGGAAGCCGAGGTACCTGCCCGCGTGTTTGCCTGGTGAGACTGAGCTTAGCGGGACGAATCTGGCCGGCGAAGCTCCACCAGAGCGATCTCGGGTGGGTTGAACGTCCGCATGGGTGGGCCCCAAAAGCCTGCTCCCGAGCATGTGTAAAGCCACATCGAGCCGATGCGGTACAGCCCTTTCGGAAACGGTTGCACCAGCCGGATTAGCAGGTTGAACGGGAAGAATTGGCCCCCATGAGTGTGACCGCTCAACTGCAGATCAAACCCCGCGGCAGCTGCCTGGGGGGCAACGTCTGGACGGTGCGCAAGCAGGATCGCTACGTCAGGATCCTGGCCCGCAGCATCGCGTCTTGGCAAACCTGATCCCATCCGGAACCCCACTCTCCGTGCGGTGGGATCCGAAATCCCGGCGATGAGCACTCGTCCAGCCCCCTTGGTGAACAGTCGTGCCTCATTCTCCAGCACGACCACCCCCATCCGTTCCAAAAACTGGATCCAAGCGCGCCCACCCGAGTAGTACTCATGGTTGCCAGTCACAAAGAATGCTGGCGCTTGCAACCTCTCTAAAGGGGTTACGTGTGCGCCCACGCGAGAGATGGGACCGTCGACAAAGTCGCCCGTGATGGCCACCAAATCCGGCGCCAGTCGGTTGACCGTGTCGACGATTTGCGCCAGGTGCGTACCGTCCTTCCACTCGCCCAGGTGCATATCACTCAGCTGGACTATGCGGAACCCCTCCAGGTCTTTCGGCAAATTGCGGAGCTCAATCACAAGGTGTTTGACGCGCGGCAGTTGGTGTGCCTGGTAGATTCCCACCAGCCAGAACAGCGCGCCCAGGGCCAGGACCATCCAGCCGGTGCGCCGCAACCAAATTGACTGCAGTCCCGGCCCACGAACAAGACACAACCGCATCGGAATCCAAACCAGATCCCGTCCAAGCGTGAGCAGCAGCCACTGGACGTGTAGGCCAAACGCGTAAAAGCCCAATCGCAGCAAGTCCTCGGCTATTTCCCCTTCTTGGACACGCACGCGGAATAGCCACAGGGGGAGGCCAACTGCGAGCAGTTCGAAACCCCAAAACGACGACAGTTGCCACCAGGATCTCCAACCCGACGACCAGACCAGACGCCAGAACAAATAGAAAGGCGCCACGAACGTCGCCGTGGCGACGATGAACCAGAACACGCCACCATTTTAGCGAGCTGGCAGGCGCCACCAAGGCCAGCAAGAGAGCACCGCCGTGCTGCTAGAGCGCGCGCATTTTGCTTCGTGACACCCAGCCTAGGAGCGTCGCAGTTCTCCACCCTTTCTCAAAGCCAAGCTCTCCAACGGCACTATGTTATGATCGTGGGGCTTATGGAGAAGTACACAATCGGTGTGGACTTGGGCGGTACCAACCTGCGGGCGGCAGCCATCACCGTCTCCGGCAAGATGCTGGAAAAAGTGAGCGGAGAAACCCGATTAGACGCGGGGCGCGAAGCGGTCCTGGACGACATAGCGGCCAGCATTCGCCGGTTGAGCGACCAACTCGGAACCGCGGATCTGCTCGGGGTAGGGGTGGCCGTCCCGGGTTTTATTCGTATGGATGAAGGCGTCATTGTAGGCTCCAACAACTTGCCTGAGCTCGAAGGCGTTTGCGTGCGCGACGAGATCGAAAAGCGGATCGGCGCCCCCGTGATTTTAGAAAACGACGCCAATGCCGCAGCGCTGGGCGAGAAATGGATGGGCGCAGGCAAGGATGTCGAGGACCTGGTCTTATTGACTCTCGGCACCGGGATCGGGGGAGGCATCATCTACCGAGGACGGGTGCTCCATGGAGCGCTAGGGATGGCCGGCGAGATCGGCCACATGACCGTGGTGCCGAACGGAAACCCCTGTGGCTGCGGCAATGTGGGCTGCCTGGAAAAGCATGCTTCAGCCACGGCAGTCGAGGCGATGGCTTACGTGCTGGGGTTGGGCGAGGGCTTGACGTGCAAGGACGTCTACGAGCTAGCTTGCCAGGGGAACGAGCGCGCCCGGATGGCATTCGAACGTGCCGGCTCGGCATTGGGGATAGCTTTGGCCTCGCTGATCAATATCTTCAACTTTCCCCTCTACTTGCTCAGCGGCGGGATGTTGCCCGCCTGGGAGTTCTTCGCACCGGCGATGATGGCGGAGATCGAGCGACGCTCGTTCACATTCCGCCATTCCCAGACGCGGGTGGAAAAAGCGTTACTGGGTAACGAAGCAGGGCTGTACGGAGCGGCATATTTGCCGTTGCTGGCCCAGAAAGGCTGAGGACTCCAAGACCCGGGGGTAAGCGATATGTACTGGCTGGGATTGGACGTGGGCACCGGTGGATCGAGAGCCTTGCTTGTGGACGAGAGAGGGCAAGTCCGCTGTGGCTATACGGCGCCTCATGAAGAGATGCGCATGGAACGGCCGTTGTGGGCGGAGCAGCGTCCCGAGAACTGGTGGGAAGCAGCCCAAGCAGCCATCCGAGGAGTTTTGAAGGAAGCCGGCATCGATGGCGGCCAGATCCGCGGTATTGGCTTGTCCGGGCAAATGCATGGGTTGGTCATGCTCGACCGGGACGGCAACGTGATCCGGCCCGCACTGATTTGGTGCGACCAACGTAGCCAGCCGCAGGTCGATTACATCAACCGAGTCGTGGGCAAGGACAATGTGGTTGCCTTCACGGCCAACCCGGTGCTAACTGGGTTCACGCTTCCCAAACTGCTATGGGTGCGCGAGAACGACCCGGCTTCATTCGAGCGCCTACACAAGATCCTTTTGCCCAAGGACTATGTGCGGTTCAAACTTACGGGCGAGTACTGCACCGACGTTTCAGATGCCTCGGGCACGTCGATGTTCGACGTGGTGATGCGCAAGTGGTCTATGCGCATGCTTCAGGCGCTGAAGTTGGATCCCGGCATCCTACCGAATGTCGTCGAGTCTCCTGAGCTGACTGGAACCGTCACGGA
Organism: Acidobacteriota bacterium; assembly: GCA_030550335.1. Lineage (GTDB taxonomy): Bacteria > Acidobacteriota > Terriglobia > Bryobacterales > Bryobacteraceae > JAUQPO01. Next base: position 6,337 of record JAUQPO010000095.1, on the reverse strand, counting down.
AGAGGCTGCGGAGCTGACCGGGCTGAAGCCAGGGACACCGGTAGTGGGCGGGGCCGGCGATCAAGCTGCAAGCGCCGTCGGCAACGGCATCGTTAAGCCAGGGATCGTCTCTTGTACATTGGGTACCTCCGGGGTGGTGTTCGCCTACATGGATCGGCCGCATTACGACCCTGAGGGGCGGGTCCACACGTTCTGTCACGCCGTGCCCGGCAAATGGCATGTGATGGGCGTGACGCAAGGCGCTGGGCTCAGCTTGCAATGGTTCCGAAACCAACTGGCACCGGGCAAGAGCTACGACGAGCTGACTCAGGAAGCCCAAGCCTCACCGTGCGGAGCACAGGGACTGTTCTGGCTGCCCTATATGATGGGTGAGCGCACGCCTCATCTGGACCCGATCGCACGCGGCGGGTGGATTGGCGTCACAGCGAAACACACTCGGGCAGATCTGATCCGCGCAATCCTAGAAGGTGTAGCTTACAGCCAGCGGGATTGCCTCGAGTTGATCGAGGGCTTGGGAGTCCAGGTCGAAGCGGTGCGCGCTTCCGGAGGCGGTGGGCAAAGCGCGTTTTGGCGCCAGATCCTGGCCGACGTGTTCGGCAAGCGCGTCGTGGCCTTGCGGACGCAAGAAGGTTCTGCCTACGGGGCCGCCTTGTTGGCCCTGGCGGGCACGGGACCGTACAACTCGGTAGAGGAAGTCTGTGAGGTGGCTATCGAGGAGGTGAGTGTCACCGAGCCGCGCCCGTACGAGTCCCAACTTTACCAGCGAGGCTACGAGGTCTACCGAGCTCTCTATCCATCTCTGCGGCCTATTTACAGTTTGATCCACCAGCTCACCTGAACCTCACAGGGCGGGAAAATAAGTCTCGAGGCGGTCCTCGCCGGAATGATCGTCGAAAAGGCCCGCTATTGCGAAGTCGCCCTACCCCTGCCACTAGACCGCCTGTTCACCTATCGCGTGCCTCCCACGCTGCAACACCGTGTCCAACCCGGCTGTCGCGTGGTTGTTCCACTGGGCTCTCGCAAGTTGACGGGCGTGATCGTGGCTACGCATCCGGACGGCTCGGCCACTGCTTGTCGCGAAGTTCTGCAACTGCTCGACGAAGAGCCAGCGTTCACGCCCGAACTGCTGGAGCTCGCACGATGGATGGCCAGCTACTACGTAGCCCCGCTCGGGGAAGTCTTGCGCGCAATGGCGCCGCTCTCTAGCGAGCTTCATGAAAGCAAAACTTACAGCCTTACCCCCGCCGGAGCGGAGATCGCCCGCCGACTGATGGGAGCTCCGGGCGAAGGTCCTGCCGGTCAGATCCTGCGGTTGCTGGAGCGACGGCCACTGTCCGCGGCGACTCTCGCACGCAAAGTAGAAGGAGCGGAAGCGGCACTCCAGGAGTTATTGCGACGAGGCTGGGTTGAGGAGGAAGACTCCATCGCCCTGCGCGACCCCCTTCGAGCGCCAGCGGACCGCCTGCGAGTCGAACTGATCCACACGCAGACGAAAGATAAGCTGACCAAGGCCGAGCGGGAGCTGCTGGCGTATTTGGAGCTCCATCCGGGCTCGCACAATCTCAAAGACGTCCAGAAGAGCCTGCCTGGTGCTTCCCAAGCTGCCCGTAGGCTTGCTCGGCGCGGGCTGGTCCGGCTTACACTGGAAGTTCCGGCGATCCCGTCGTTCCAACCCCGGCCCCGGCACATTTTGAACTCACACCAGCAACGAGCCTGGCAAGCCATTGTGGACGCTTTGGAACGCAACGAGTTCCGAGCGTTCTTGCTTTATGGAGTCACGGGCTCGGGTAAAACCGAGGTATACCTCCAGGCGATTGAAGCAGCACTGGAACGGGATCGTGGAGCGCTACTGCTGGTTCCGGAGATCGCCTTGACTCCGGCCGTCGCTGGCCAATTCGCTCACCGGTTCGGTGCTCAAGTAGCCATCCTGCACTCTGCATTGAGTGATCGCGAACGGGCTGCCCAATGGCGACGAGTGCGATCCGGGGAAGCGCGCGTAGTGGTGGCGACGCGTTCAGGGGTATTCGCTCCGGTCAAGAACCTGGGCTTGCTCATCGTAGACGAAGAGCACGACCACAGCTACAAGCAAGAGGAAAGCCCGCGGTACAACGCCCGGGACGTAGCGGTCATGCGGGCACGCATGCTGAACGCCTGCGTAGTGCTCGGCAGTGCCACGCCGAGCCTGGAAAGTCGTTACAACGTTGAACGAGGACGGTACCAGCTTCTGGAGCTCCCGGAGCGTGTGGAGCAACGTCCCCTGCCCCGCGTCACCATCATTGACATGCGACAGGAATTCCTGGAGACACGCCGGCAAGAATTATTCTCACGGAGCCTGCTAGAAGCTATCCAGCAACGGCTCGAGCGGAACGAGCAAGTGATTCTACTGCTGAACCGTCGCGGTTTCTCGGCTTTCGCCACTTGCCGGAGCTGTGGGACCCGGATACAGTGCCAGAACTGCGCGGTCACCCTCACATACCATCGCCGTGAGCGACGTATGCTGTGCCACTACTGTAACTATGCCGAGCCGGTGCCCGAGGTCTGTCCAGCCTGTGGGAGCGAGTACATCTACTTCGTGGGCTACGGCTCGGAACGGGTCGAAGAGGAGCTGCGCCGGTATTTCCCGCAGGCACGGGTGGCTCGCATGGACCGTGACACGATCACCGGCAAGCGACACTACGAAACCATCTTGCGCGACTTCATCGAGCATCGTTACGACGTGCTCGTGGGCACGCAAATGATTGCCAAGGGGCACGACATTCCCTCCGTAACGCTTGTGGGAGTCATTTCCGCCGACATCGGTCTAGGGTTGCCCGACTTCCGAGCAGCCGAACGGACTTTTCAGTTACTCACGCAGGCATCGGGGCGTGCTGGCCGGGGCGATGTACCTGGTGATGTGCTGATCCAAACGCTCAGCCCGGACCACTACTCCATCCGCTGTGCAGCCGCGCAAGACTATATCGGGTTCTATGAGCAAGAACTGCGTTTCCGGCGCCTCATGCGATATCCGCCGTTTACGGCACTAACGAAAATTCTTGTCCGCAGCCACCAGCGCGAGCGGGCGCTGGCTATGACACAAGCGTTAGCTGCGCAACTGCACGAGTTACCACCGCAAATCAAAATGCTAGGTCCGGCCGAAGCCCCGGTCTCGAAGCTCAAAGGTGAGTACCGTTACCAAATGTTACTGAAAGCCACCGAGCGCGGTGTCTTGCATCAATGGCTCCACCAAATCCGGGATTTCGTGGTGCAGCAAAAGTGGCCCGCCACGGCGGTGGTAATTGACGTCGATCCGGTGAGTTTGATGTAATCGCGAACGTGCAAGAGCCCCTGCTGGTCGAAGCCAACTTACGAGCGGCCTTAAGCTGGTTCGGCCAGGCCCTGCCGGGAGGTAAGGTGCGGCAAATCGGGGGAGTCGAGCTGATCTCCACAGGGATCGCTTCACCGATCTTCAACGCCGCTTTGCTGGCCAGCCGCGTGGAAAACCGGGCAGAGCTAGAGCGTGCTGTGGCCGTGGCGAGGGTTTTCTTTGAAGCCGAGGCTTTGCCATGGGCATTTTGGCTCTGCGAGGACCTGGTGGCTGACCAGCTCAAAACTAGCGTCTCCAGGATTTTCGCTGCCTCGGGACTCGAGGAAGCCAGACGCTGCCCGGGTATGTACGCGCAGGATTTGGTTCTCAGTCCGGTGCAGGCCGAAGAGTTCAGTGTCGTTCCAATCTGCGACGAGCGGACGTCGCGCGATTTCTGTGACGTGACCGCCCAATGTTTCGGGCTTTCGAAGGAGAGCCTGTACCGCGTCTATGCCTACCCAGGGGTCTTTCGAGGTCCCTTCTGCGGCTACGTGGGGTACTTCCGGGGGCAAGCAGTGAGTTCCGCGGCGACCTTTCGCACCGCCGATACAATCGGGCTATACAGCGTGGGAACGATCCCGAGCTTCCAAGGTCGGGGATTCGCCACGTGCTTGACCCAACAAGCGTTACGTACCGAGTTCGAGCGCAGGGGTCCTGCCCCAGTGGTGCTCGAAGCCACCAGCCCCGGTTACTGGCTGTATCGGAAAATGGGCTTCAGGGAAGTCACTTCCTTCCGCATCTATCTCAGCTTTTCCTGATGGGAACCCAGATCGTACCAGGCGGACGCTGCACGCAGTTACGGATTCCCGTAGTGGTAGTGCTGGACAACCTGAGGAGCGCGTATAACGTCGGCGCGTTCTTCCGAACGGCTGATTGTGCGGGAGTCGAACGGCTCTACCTAGTGGGAATTACTAGCACGCCTCCCCATAGAGGCGTAGCCAAAACAGCCCTCGGAGCAGAGGAGTCCGTTTTGTGGGAGTATTGTCCCGATCCGTTACCTTTGGTCCAGCGCCTACGCGAGGCGGGTTACCAGATCGCAGTCATCGAAACCAGCCCCAAGGCTATTGACCTGTTCGACTGGCAGCCGCGGTTCCCGGTTTGCCTCGTATTCGGCAACGAACTCACCGGCGTGCAGCCAGCTTTGCTCGAGTTCAGCGACGTTCAAGTGCGCATTCCCATGTTCGGCATCAAATCCTCGCTCAACGTGGCTACGGCAGGAGCTATCGTCATCTACGAACTCCTGCGACGTTTTCTGGAACTTCGCCGGAGCTACCCACAGCTTGGAGCAGCCGCTCGTCTGGAATAGGTGCAGTCAGTGACGGTGCTGGCCTACACTGCTGCCAGGCAGCCGGCTCACTCAATCACGATCCTCCGACCCGCCCCCGCGGGTACGTAGTTGAATCCCCAAGCCTTCCGGAACAAACGTTTGGCGCGCTCCCCTGTGCAGTGCGCTGGCATGACTCGCTTGACGTTCAACTTCTGCAACCCCTCGATGATGCTCACGATCTCAGCTTCCTCGACGCGCAATAAATGAAAGCCGCCACCCAATAGTGCTATCTCATTGAACCCCCAGTGCTGTTTAACCCTGCTGACAATCTCGACCAATCCGGGATGAGCGCACCCGGTGAGGATAATGGCCCCCGAAGGGGCGTGCACGACGAGCACCTGCTCCTTGGAAGCGTCTCCCAACGGTCCAGTGACCCAAACCCCAGGCGCGAGCTCCCGCGGTTCCTCGACCAACTTCGGATGCACACCGCCAGCCAAAGCCAGCTGCTGCAAATCCTCGGGGACACTCCGCGGCAGCCATAGCTGGAATGTGGGGCTTTGCAAAGCCAAGCGCGCGAGACCGCCCCGGTGGTCCGCATGGTGATGCGAAATTACTACGTGGGTGATCGACGAAAGCGGGATTCCCAAAGCTGCCAAGTTTTCCATCAGAATGTCTGGATCATGAGCGGCGTCGAACAGAATCGAAGTCGCAGGTGTGCGCACGTAGAGACAGAATCCCAAGTCCGTACGCAGCCTAAGGTTTGCCACAGACTCGTCACACACGATCTGTATCTCCACAGGCCCAGCCGGGGTGGCACCCAACACAGACCCGGCGACCAACAAAAGGCAAGCTACGACCCACAGCTCATTCCGTTTGCCAGTGCCAGCCTCTGTCATGAACGCACCCTCGGGTAGCTACCGCTGCCAGTCCCGCTTTCCAACGCCCCATTGTCCAGTGACCGCGCCCCAAAGTGCAAAGCGAACAAGTTGAAGAGACCCACTGCGAAACAGCGCTTGCTGCAAGCAGGCACTGAGCCAGTCCGCACAGCAGAGGCTCCAAGAAGATAACCCCAGTGCCATCCTGCTCATTCGGGAACTCATGGGGGCCTTACCGGATTCGGCTGCTACCCTTGCAGCGACGCAGTTTGGCATGCCTGATCTTAAGCAACTCGAACCACCACGGGCCGAAAGCCGGAACTCAGAGGCCGAGGCGGACTCACCGCAGGTCGGTGCTCGAATGTCATTGGTCCCATGCCGAGGCATCCTCGAGGCTCGGCTCCCGCCCACGGCAAGCTCAACCCACAGACCCCCGTAGAGCTTTCTCAGTGTCGGGTTACGCAAGCGTAGTGGGATGCTATAGGGGCCCCAACTGAGCCGAGGTGGATCATGAGGAAAAGCCCGCCCAGTGATTGCGCTCGAATCTGATTCGCCAGTGCGCAGCAGCCAACCCGACACTGTGGAGTTGCACTGGAGCGGATCGAAGCTCGGGTCGCTCGCCAGGTCACCAGGTTGCGCGAAGCCAGCCAGGCGCTCTCCGTGTTCCCCCAACCGTACCTGCGCTTGGCGAGCTTCCCAGGGATCCATCAGTATCGAGATACAGCTGCACCGGTGCGCGAACCCATGGCTGTCAAGCCCACCCGCTGATCCGATGGTGCCCGAGAACGACCGGATAGAGCGGAATCCCGAAGTCTAACGCTACACCTGGAAATGCCTCCGCCGGAGGGGTAG
>JAUQPO010000094.1 GCA_030550335.1 Acidobacteriota bacterium | reverse complement strand
AGCGATGGTGCTTCAGGAACGGCTCTTCTTCCGAAACATCCCCCTGTCGGATTGGATCACACGCGAGCTACCGGTCGAAGAAGAAACGGACCTGGAGCAGCTAGCACAGGCCTGCTCGGTATTTGCGCGAAAGCCGGAGCCGCTCAACGGCAAGAGTGCCAGCTCGAGGGCGGTAAGCGAACCCGGTCGTACCCTGCTTGGCAGCCAGCCGAGCAGCGCGCCATAGTAGTCTTATGAGCGCGCTGGCTGGGTCGGTAAACCCTGAGCAACGCTGCCCGTCTCTAGTGGTGTGGGGACTGCGTCGCTAGCCGGAGCGCTGGACAGGGATGTGGACAGGGCGGCCCTGATTGACGACTTCGATAGCTGGGTCACTGCAGAGCAGAGGCGTATCTTCCTGCTTTGCTACCGCATGCTGGGCGACCGCGACGAGGCCGACACCGCCACCCAAGACACGTTCCTCAAAGCTTACCAGGCCCTCCGGCGAGCCGACCCCCCTGAAATCGACGACCCGACCAAGTGGCTGACGCGGATCGCTGTCAACACGTGTCTGGACCGCCTCCGGTCCCGGACATGGAAATTCTGGCGAAACCGACCTACGGAACAGGATGAAGAATTGATCCTCCAATTGACCCCGACAGCTGAGCCGAATGCCGAGGACGAGGTGTTCGCCCTCCAAATTGAGAAGCGACTTAGGGAGGCTCTGGAGCAGCTCTCGCCTAACCAACGCGCCGTCTTCACATTGCGTCACTTCGAAGACCGGTCGCTAGAGGAAATCGCTCAGCTCCTCGGCATGCAGCTTGGCACGGTCAAGGCGCACATGGCGCGCGCCTTGGCTCGGCTCCGGGAATTATTGAAAGATCTGTACTGGCCTGATCGTCGTGCCACGGGCGAGGGAGGAGGCCATGCAAAAGGAGCATTGGACAGATGAACAATTTCTGGAACGACTCTACGGGCTGGTAGAGGAAGACGCGCACGTGCGCAGCTGCCCCACCTGCCAGCAACGATGGGAGCAGTTACTGCAACGTCGCAAGCAATGGCTCCATCGCGCTCCAGCCTTCCCCGAGGAGTGGTGGTATGAGCAGCGGCAGCGTATCTATCACCGGCTCGAGCAAAAACCGCTGGTCAGCTGGCTGCACAACTGGGCACCTAGCCTGGCAAGTGTCGCTCTGGTGATCCTAGCAGTCGTTTTACTGCGCCAACCAACCACTCCTCCTACCGTGGCAGTGGAAGAGGCCGGGTTCTTCACAGAGGTTTACACGCTGGTCGAGTCGCCGGAGCCGGTCGCAGTCCAGCCCATTTACGCCTTGTTTGAGGACTAGAGGCCGACATGCTACGTCGAACCACACTGTTGCTGGGACTGACAAGTGCCCTGTGGGCACAGCCCCGGGCGTATTTTCCCTGGTGGGAACTTCCACTTGCCCGGGAACTCCAGCTCAGCCCCTCCCAACAGGAGCAAATCCAGACCATCCTCCGCCAATACCGCAACACTCTCATCGACCAACGGGCTCGGGTCGAAAAAGCCGAGGCTGCGTTGGAAGACCTGTTCAACCGGGACCAACCACCCGACCCACAGACGACCAACAAAGTCATTGACGAGTTAGTGGAAGCTCGTGCGGCTATCACCCGGACCTTCACGGAAATGAGCTGGAAGCTCCGCCAGGTGCTCACGCCCGAACAGTGGCGAAGGCTCCAAGAAAGGCGGCAGCGTTGGCGGCCCGGTTGGATGCGGGAATGGGGTATGCCCCCGGGACCCGGGCGGCCGTTTGAACCTCGCGAGGGTCCCTCTCCAAGACCGGCTCCCGGTTACCGCGCCCCCGGTGGTCCCAGGCACGCGCCTTGAGCTCCGCAGAACCCAGCGGCCCACGATTAGGGACTACGATAAGGGTGTGCGCCTGCCCGACGAAGTGTTGGAGATTGTGGAAAACCGGGCTAGTGAAGTCCCCTTTTCGGCCCTGAAGCGAGCCGCGCAGCAACTGTCCCAGGCCTACCGGGAGGGCAAAACCACAGCCCAGGTCCAAGGTGCCGGAAAGCATCTGGCTACGGCTTACCTGGTGACCCGTTTTCCAGCCACATACGCCGCTGCCTACGCTGCCCTCAGCGAATTGAGAGCCCGACTCCCAAACTTTCAGCCTCAGAGTCTGCTCGACCTGGGCGCAGGCACCGGCTCAGTGGCTTTGGCCGCCCGCCAGCTCTTTGAGGATTTGCAGAAACTCACCTTGATCGAACCCGAACTCGCTTTCATCGATGTAGGGCGGGAAGTCGTCCCGGAAGCTGAATGGATCTGCGCGCGGATCAGCCGCTTCGAACGGTTCGAGCCTCACGACCTGGTGGTGGCCAGCTACGTGTTGGGCGAATTCAACGAAGAACAAATTGGCGTGATCGCCCGCCGTGCTTGGGAGGCAACCCAGGGGGCCTTTATCGCCATTGAACCGGGCAGCCCCCGCGGGTTCGCGCGCATCCGCCGCGTACGCGACGTCCTGCTCCATCACGGGGCTCGGATGGTAGCCCCGTGCCCCTCCGAGGGGCCTTGTCCACAGCCTGCTGACGACTGGTGCCACTTCGCCCAGCGAGTCGAGCGCAGCTCATTGCACCGCCGGCTGAAAGACGCGCGCCTGCCTTACGAGGACGAAAAGTTCAGCTACGTGATCGTGGCGCGGGATCCAGGGCTGTTGCCCCCAGCACGCATTATCCGCCGCCCCGTCCACTCGCCCGGTGTTGTGACGCTCCAACTCTGCCTGGGCGAGCGCTTGGCTGAGCAAAGGGTTTCGAAGCGGTATCGGGAGGCCTTCCGGGCAGCGCGGCATGCAGCGTGGGGTGATGCCTGGGAGTTCCCGCTGCCCCAGCAGACGGCCCGCGAACCAACGGCCTAGAGGACTGTGGCCCGTTGGGGAAAGCTGTAGCGGCCACGCAGCGAAGGAGTCGACGATCGCTCCTTGTTATAATCGCTTTCGCTCCCATGTCGCCGGGATTGCTTTGGTCCTTGATTTACAAGGATCCGCTGATCATCCTCGCCACAATCGTCATGGGCTCCATCTCAGTCATCCTCTCTTATTTCGACCCGGATGGGGTTCTGACTGACCGGGTGGCGCGGTTATGGGCGCGAACCGTCCTGCGGATCGCGGGTGTTCGGGTCCGCGTGCGTGGCCGCGAGTGGATCGATCCAAGCACCCCTTATGTCTTCGTGGGAAATCACCTGAGCTTGATGGACACGCCAGTCGTGCTTGCGCACATCCCGGTAAGATTCCTCTTCCTGGTGAACTCCAAATACGTGCGCCTGCCTTTCTTGGGAACGCATCTGCGGCGATGTGGGCATTTTTCGGTTCAGCCCGATGATGTGCGCGCTTCGCTGCGGATCATGACCGAGGCCGCGGAAGTGATCCGCCGGCGTGGTCTTTCCATCCTGGTCTTTCCTGAGGGATCCCGTGCCCGCGGCGATATGGAACCTTTCAAGGAAGGCGCCGCATATATCGCCATCAAAGCTGGCGTTCCGGTGCTACCCTTTGCCTTGTGGGGAACCCGGGAGGTGCTTCCGATTGGGAGCGTGCATATCCGGAGCGGGACCGTGGATCTGGTCTTCGGTCCCCCCATTCCGACTGAAGGACTGGCTCTGAAGGACCGAACGGAACTGACCCGCCAGATGCAACAACGTGTGGCAAGCTTGCTGCCGCAATTGAAGTTCCCTAGATCAGTTGACGCCGCTGTAACGACCGGAAACTATGGATCGCTGGATCAAACCCGCCTTCAACCGCAGTAGCCGTAGCCACAACCTTCACGCTCTGGAAAAGGGCGAGTTCGATGTCGTCATCTGCGGTGGCGGAATCAACGGCGCTGGCCTGGCTCGAGATCTGGCGCTGCGAGCCAAACGAGCAGGCAAAGCCGTGCGGATTGCGTTGGTGGAACAACGGCAGTTCGGCTCCGGCACCAGTAGCCGCAACTCCCAGCTTATCCATGGCGGGCTGCGGTACCTGAAATACCTGGAGTTCCGGCTCGTCCGAGATGCCTTGCGCGAGCGCGCCACCTTACTGCGCATCGCTCCGCACCTGGTGCGCCCGTTGCAGTTTGTTATCCCGTTCTACAGCTTGCCCGCCAGGCTCTACTACGACGCAGGCCTGCTCCTTTACGACTGGCTCGCCGGACGCGCCAACGTGGGCAAACACCGGCACCTCAATGCAAACGAGCTTCGCCGCCTAGAACCGCAGCTCGCCACAGAGCGGCTCCACTCCGCAGCCATCTATTACGACTGCAAGGTCGAATCGGCACGGCTCGTCCTGGAAAATATCTTCGACGCGGCACGCCTGGGTGTCGTCGTTGTCAACTACGTCCGCCTGGTGAATTGGCATTGGCAAAATGGCCAGTTCCACCTCGAATTGCAAGATGCGCTGACCGGCCGGCAGGTTGTGGCGAGGGCCCGCAAAGTGGTAGACGCCAGCGGACCCTGGCAACAACTGTCCGAGGTCCGTCGCGTGCGGGGTTCTCACCTAGTCTTCCCAAAGCTGACCCGGAGTGACTACGCGATTGCGCACTTCGCCGACGACGGCCGCATTATCTTTGTGATCCCGTGGGGACCGAACAACGAGCTTTCGCTCGTCGGCACCACCGACGTGGAGCACCCGGGTTCGCCCGACACAGTCCGCATCGCTCCAGAAGAAGTCAGCTATCTCTGCCGGATCCTGGAGAAGCTGCTACCCGCCTCGAAGAACCTGCGCCCCATCAGTGCCTACAGCTCCTTGCGGCCACTGGCAGATTTCCGGTCCTCCTCGGCTACTGCCGCCAGCCGAGAGCACCGCATCTGGAACACCGACGACAACGTCCTGCACATTGTCGGCGGAAAGTATACGACCTACCGGCTAATGTGCGCCGAGGCTGCCGATCGCGTTTGCGAGGAGCTCTGGCCGGAACTCGTGGGACTGGATGCGACCAGCCAAGAACCAGTGGGAGGGAACTCACCCGCCCGCTTGGAGCAACTCTACGACCAGGTCCCGAAACTCGCCAACCAGTACCAACTGGAGGAAGCCGATGCCCGGTGGCTGGTGAGCCGTTACGGCGTGCTTGCCCCTGACGTCCTTGATTACCTGCCCGCACACTCTCCAGAAGGGGTCTCTCGACTCCAGTGGGCAGTACTCCGCTTCGCTATTGAACATGAAATGGCACAGCGCCTTGCGGACGTATTGTTCGTTTCCACCTATTGGGGCTGGGAGCGCTCCTGGGAGGATAGAGAGCTCGAACAACTTGCACGGGCTTTTGCAACCTTAATGGAGAATAGCGTTTACGAAGTCAGAGAGGAAATTGAACTCATCCGGAACCTTTCGGCGTTGCCCTGAAACGAGCCCAGTCCCGAGTCACCCTCTATGACAGCTCAGGCGTACCGACCCACTCACGGTCGCTCCGATGGAATTGTCATTGTAGTGGCCAGTCGAGGTGGCGCTCGAGGAAGCGGAACGTTCTCTGGCCGTTGATCGTGTGACCCCCATTGAAGTATTCAATCTCCGTACGTTCCTCCAGGCCGAACTGCGTGTACAGCCAGGCTACCTTAGCGTACTCGTACGCCACCCACTCGTCCTGGCCCACACGGTCGTGTCGCCCTCTCTCCACCATGAATGGGCGAGGAAAGATCAGGTACGCCAGCTCAGCGTAGTCGAAGGTGTGGCCCATGTTGAAGTAGGGCATTTCCCATTCTTCCGTGAACATGTAGCTGAACGGCTGATCTGTAGAGGCCACCTTGCGCGTCCAGTTGTTGAAGTCTCCCGAACAGATCGACAACTGGTAATCGAGCAGCAGAGCTGGCACACGCATAGCCGTCTCCCCACCGTAGCTAAGACCGTAGAATGCTATCCTCTGCCCATCGACAAAAGGCAACTGTTTCAACCAGCGCAGAATCTGCTGATGCTGCGCGATGATGATCGAGAACATGGACGCCTTGATGGCGTTCGCCTTGCGGTCCAGCCAGCGGTAACGATCTTCGCCCCGGTAAAGGTTGTGCGGCGCGAAGACAACGAAACCCCGATCCGCAAGGCGTGCTGCAAAATTGCGGTACGCTGGGTGGTCGCCCTCGACAACTTCCCGCGGTACGCCCTGACGCCCGTGCTGGCAAACCACCACAGGCCTACGCTCTCCCGGCCGGAGATTCTTCGGCACCAGCAAGATGCCCCAGGCAATCACCTCGGGCCAAACGTCCAGCACCACCTCGTATCCGGACCATAGCTCTCGATCATAGATCTTCCGAGTGCGAGGATTGGGCTCCGCAAGGGGCTCGTCGAACCGTCCTAGGACCTCTTCCCAGAGATACTGGCGATACCACGCAGCGGCTTGGATGAAGCGGTCAGGAGAGTGCGTGGAGTGCCTCAACTCCGTACTCCACCGACGGTTCGCAAACTCGGGCATCGCCTTGTGGAGGAAAAATTGCTGCCGCACACGATCGGCCGCCTGGACCAAGCGCTGCACGTGTTCTTCCAGCTCCTTGAGTTGCCGGTACTGGCGCCCGTCCGGATCAAAACTCCTGCGCCCGTCCGCTGGTAGGGGAGCCTGCCCGGGTACGTCGATTCCGAGAGCGTACCCAAAGGCCTCCACTGCAGCTTCAGACCAGGGCCGATCGGATACGATCAGTCGGCGGGTACCCCAGTTCGCCGGAATCAAGTCTTCGATGCGGCGGAACTCTGCCTCGACGGCTTCCCTGGCCGGCGTGATGAGGTCCCCTTTGTGCCCCCGAGCTTGAGGCACCCCAGTATACTCGATCAACAACGTGCGTGGCGCAACCAGGGTGGCGATTTCGGCATCTCCGAAGCCCAGGAGCAAGCCCCACACGTTCCGGTAAATCGGTTCGGCCCACACCCGTTCGCGCGGGCCGAAATACCCGCTGACCAGCGCGACGTCGATTCTTTGATCCAGCGCTGCCGCATAAAATGCGAGCAAGCCCCCTTCTCCCCAACCTGCTACACCGATGCGCCCAGCCCGTCGACGCCCTTGGAACCAGTCGATGACCTGGAGCACCTTCTGAAGCTCATAGCCGATAACGTGCCGCCCGAGGTGGAATGCTTGGCGGTAAATCCACTCCCGGTGTGTCTGATCGGTCATACGGATTGCGGGGTTCCCCGCCCAGCGAGATTGACGATCGATCAGCACGGGCAAGACTACGCGTGCTCCAGCCGCCGCCAGGCGAACTGCGAGGCCAAGCAGCTGCTCTGGAAGCTGATCGGCGTCCGGGATCAACACGATCGAGGCCCTGACCTCACCCACAGGCTCCACCAACAAGCCCTCACCATGAACCCCTTCCAACACTGGCCAACGCACCTGCCAGACGCGGCAAGAACTCGTCTCGCCGATCAACGCAGGACGGTCATCGTCGCCGTAGCGCTCCATGCGCGGTTGCAAACGCTCGTCGACAACTCCCAGAATGCGAGCCAACCATTCCCGGTTTGGCTGGACCGAAGCCTCGTACGCCTGGCGGCTAGACCAGTCCCGTTTCCACCAACGAGCGCGGCTTTCCCGAGCCTCTCGGATCTTGCGTTCGACAAAACGATGTGCGCCATCCATCAAGCGGAGGTCAAGAGGATCCTCCCAGGTGAGTGGTGCTGTACCGGCTAGCGGCTCCACCGTTTGCGCCCAGCTCATCGCGGTAACGTTTAGCACTACGAAAAGCACCGAGGTGCGCATGGCTGGGGTTAGTATATCTGGAAGTCGGGGCAGCCACCATTTGGTTCGCGGGGCAAAAAGCGGAGGTAGCGGCACTCTGGTTTCGAATCCCACGCAGGCACCGGTGCGTGCGCGTCAAGCCGCCAAGCCAGCTAGACATGCAGTTCAGCAGCTGTTGGCCCTTGCGTTGTCCTAAGGGATTGCTGATGACCATCCCCTCAGGCTCGCGTGACAGATTCACACGTTACCCTCGGGTTCACGCAGCTACTTGGCCGCCGAAAGTTGCTTGGCTTGCTGCCCGGTAATACTATCGAAACCATGCATCGCCACATGCTTTGTTGCGTCGGACCGTAACATCTCAGGAGGGACCTGCATGATGCTCAACCGCCGGCAGTTCCTAGCACTGACCGTTTCAAGCCTCGCGTCGACCGGCCAAACCAAGCAGGCGCCCCGCAGCCGCGCTGAGTGTTTCTTCGGCGTACACTTCGACCTACACCCGCGCGACACCGACACGGCTCTCGGCCGCGACGTGACCGAAGAAATGATTGAGCGATTCCTCGAGCGTGTCCAGCCCGACTACGTACAGTACGACTATAAAGGGCACCCGGGCTTCATCGGTTACCCATCCAAAGTGAGCCGATCAGCACCGATCGTGAGGGACTCCCTCGCGCTGTGGCGAAAAGTCACCGCGCGTCATGGCGTGCGACTGTACATCCATTTTTCGGGCGTCTGGGACGAAGTGGCCGTCGAAGACCACCCGGAGTGGGCCCGCGTCGATGCGCAGGGCAGGCGCGACAACAGGCTCACCAGCACCTTCAGCGAATACGTCGATCAGCGGATGATCCCGCAACTGAAGGAAGCCATCGACCAGTATCAGATCGACGGGGCTTGGGTCGATGGCGAATGCTGGGCCGTACAGCCGGACTATCATCCCAATGCCCGGACAGCCTTCCACGCGGGTACCGGCCTCGACAAGCTCCCCCAGACGCCTGACGATCCCGGCTGGAGAGAGTTTCTCGAACTGAATCGCGAGCAGTTTCGGCGCTACGTACGACGCTACGTCGACGAACTTCACCGCTATCGCCCAGGATTCGAAATCGCCAGCAACTGGCTCTATACGACCTACGTGCCGGAACGCCCGCAAATCCCGGTCGACTTCATCTCGGGGGATTACCTGGGCAATGCGGCACTTGCGCGAGCCCGACTCGAAGCGCGCTACCTCTCGTCAGTCGGCAAACCCTGGGACTTGATGGCTTGGGGTTTTCAAAGCGGTCGCGAAAATCCTGTTGGCCCAGTACACAAACCTGCGGTGCAACTGATGCAGGAAGCAGCAGTGGTGCTGGCTCAGGGCGGTGGCTTCCAGGTCTATTATCAGCCGACACGCGCGGGCTACCTAGACGAACGGCACATCGAAGTAATGGCTGACCTTGCGCGGTTCTGCCGGCAGCGACAGCAGCTTTGCCACCGCTCAGAGACCGTGCCGGAAGTGGGCATACTGTTTTCGAGCCATTCGCTTTACAACACCGTCCCCAAGTTGTTTGGGGGCTGGGGGTCGGAAGTTGATCCCGCCCAGGGTTGGGTCGACCTGCTGGTAGAAAACCAAATTCCCACGGACGTCATCCCGGACTGGCGACTTGCGGAGCTGGCAGCCAGCTACGCCTGCATCATCGTCCCTGAATGGCCGGATATCGGCCACGAGGCCACACAAATCCTCTTGAATTACCTCCGCGATGGCGGGCGATTGCTCATCGCCGGGGCTGAAAACGCGCATCGCTTCATCGAGTGCCTTCAGGTGGAACTCCGGGGACGACCACGCCGCGTGGCTGCATACGTTCCTGGCAAGGAGGTTTTCGCTAACGCCAGCGGGCTTTGGCAGGATATAGAACCCACAACCGCCTTTGTGGTACTCCACCGTTACCCCACCTATGACTCCACCCGCGACGCCCATCCAGCCGCCACTCTGAACTCATGGGGCGACGGCCGCGTACTGGCTGTTTACGGACCGGTTGGCATCGCGTACGCTGCCACCCATGCGCCCGAGCTGCGCAGGGTACTCGGCAACCTGGTTCGACAACTCTATGAACCGAGTCTGACCTTCGAAGGCCCGCCCACCGTCGAACTCGTCCGTCGCACGAAAGCGGGCAAGCAGATCCTCCATCTGCTGAACGCCACGAATATGCAAGTAGCCACCAACTACAGTGCCATCGACTTCGTTCCTCCGGTCGGGCCGATGCGCATCCGTCTGCGACTCCAGGTGCCTCCGCAAAACCCACGCTGGGAACCTGGCAATTTGCCCGTGCGAGGGCGATGGGAGGATGGGAGATGGATCGTGGAGCTGGAGCGGCTTGAGCTGCACCGAATGCTCGTATGGGAGTGAGCTGTGGCGCGAGGACTCCAGCGATCAGTTGGACTTCTGTGACGAGCCGCCATCTGGCCTGCCGCTCCGCAACCCATGTTGCCCCTGGCGGCGCTTACCCTGGCAAGCTATTAAAGCCAAAGAGGAAGGAGACGACCCATCAGGCCCTAGGGAGCATGGAGTGGCTGGTTCTGTGTTCACCCTGCGTAACCGGTAATAGCCGGCACTAAGCCTTGCCAGCTTAGTCAAGGCAAAGATGTGTTCACTACCCCCGTGGCTTTCCTCTAAGTGTGTGTAAGCGGCCTTGCTACTGGCTTCCAACACGGTCCAACCAGCTTTCTTGACTCCACAGCTGCCCTATACCTCCCAGGAGTCCGAGAATATCAAGCCCATCGCCCAATCAGGATGGCTGAACGGCTTTACCCGCTCGTGTCCTACGGTAACTCCGTGTTTCAGGCCACTTGGCTCGCCCAAGTTTTTCGGACCAGTCAGGCAAAAACTCGAGCTCGCTGTTTCAAGTAGCTCGAATGTGGGCCTGCGGCTAGCTTACCCCGTTCAGGGCTCGCTCCTTTCGAGTCAGGTAGCTCATGTACTTCATGCCCTTTATCCCAACGGTGTCCGAAGTCTTTCCCAAGCCACGGAGCTTAGCTGCCTTGCCGCGACCTCTCCGGCCCGGACGTTAGACCTATGCCTCAATATCGCCTAACTGAATCGCCTCCTACCGCAGGCTGCCCACTGCTGAAACCAACCCGTTAACACACGTCAGCGAGCCGTTTGGCGGAGCCTACTCGAGCGGGACAGGTTTCCGCCCCGAAACCCCACCACCATCCTCGTTCCTTGTTCGCCCAAACACGAGCGGGCTTTCCCGGGGGTGGTAAACCGCGCCAGTTCGGGGGCCCAGACATGCACGGCACTCCACCGAGTTGCAAACGCACGGACCAGTGCCCCGCAAATTTGGCGATCCTGGGGGCAGGCCTGAGG
>JAUQPO010000093.1 GCA_030550335.1 Acidobacteriota bacterium | reverse complement strand
TACCCGGCCTTTGGCTACGACGATTTCATCGCCGCGGTGCCGGAACCGGGCACGGTTGGGTTACTCGCCTTGGGCTTGGGTATCGTTGCCTGGTTGCGCCGAACTCGCCCACTTCTCTGACGGGTCGCCAGAGGCGGGCAATTTCCCTCTCAAAGCTGTCTCCCTTTGGCGGGGTTTAGTCGGAGGAGCTCCAGCAGTATCATCTCAGAGCCAACTGGCCTTTGCTCCGCTCTGTAGTATTCTCGGATCGATAAGCTGTCGCCTGCTTCGTTCGGGAGCGAACTATGCGGCTAGGGGCGGTCACTTATAACGTCCTCAAGGATTGGGATCTCGAAACGATCATCGTGAAACTCGAGGAAGTCGGTGGGTTCGAAGCTGTTGAACTACGGACCGGACACAAACATGGTGTAGAGCCTTCCATCGGCCCGGCCGAAAGGGAGCGGGTGCGCCGGCGGTTTGAGAAGAGCAAGATTCGACTGCTGAGTTTCGGAACGACCTGCGAATTCCATGCCCCGCAGGCGGATATCCGCGAGAAGAACCTGAAAGAGGCAATGGCATTCGTTGACCTGGCGCACGATACCGGCGCTTTGGGGGTGAAGGTCCGACCAAACCGGTTGGTGGAAGGCGAGCCGGAGGACGCCACCATTCGCCGGATCGCGGACTCCTTACGCGCTTTGGGTGATTACGCTGCGGGCAAGGGCATCGAGATCTGGCTCGAAGTTCACGGCCGGGGTACGAGTCACCCGCGCGTTTGTGCACGAATCATGGAACAGACGCGGCACCCGCAAGTGGGCCTTTGCTGGAACTCCAACTTCACAGCTGAGGAGGTCGTCAACGGCTCGGTGCGTCAGAGTTTTGAACTGCTCCGGCCGTGGATCAAAAGCGTCCATATCAACGAACTGGCCAACGATTACCCCTGGCGCGAACTTTTCAGCCTCTTGCGACAGGCTGGCTACGACCGCTACACGCTGATGGAAGCGCAGGAAAGCCGCGAGCCCGAGCGTTTCCTTCGCTGGTATAAGGCCCTTTGGCGCGAGCTAGTCCGGCCATGCAGCGGCTAAGGCTTTGGCTGCTGTCCATCGTCGCTGGGTTTGTCTCAGCGGCGAGCGTGCCCACTCCAGAAGGTTTCTTCGGCCACCGGATGGGTGAGGACCGCAAGATCGTCGCTTGGGACCGCGTGGTCACGTACTTTGAGGAACTCGACCGGGCTAGCGATCGGGTATTGACCGAGACTCTGGGACCCACTACAGAAGGACGCCCGCTTATCGCCGTGACCATCGCCAGTCCGGAGGTACTGGCTCGCTTGGCTGAGTACCAGCAGATCCAAAAACAGCTGGCGGATCCCCGGCGAACGCCTCCGGAACTCGCCCGCACCCTCATTGAGCGGGGACGCGTGGTGGTCATGATCACTTGCTCGATTCATTCCACTGAGCTAGCCTCGACGCAAACCGCTATCGAGTTCGCCTACCGCATGGCTAGCGGACAGGATTGGAAGACCTCCACCATCCTGCGAGAGGTGATTTTCATCCTTGTACCTTCCCTGAATCCGGACGGGCTAGAGATCGTTCGGCGCTGGTACGAGGGCACGCTCGGCACACCTTTCGAGGGCACCAGCCCCCCGGAGCTCTACCACAAATACACGGGCCATGACAACAACCGCGATTGGTACATGTTCACCCAGCAAGAGACGCGTCTGGTCGTCGAGAAGCTCCACAACCGCTGGCACCCGCAGATCGTCTACGACGTGCATCAACAAGGGCCCTATGCCTCGCGCATGTTCGTACCTCCCTGGACCGATCCTATCGACCCGAACGTCGACCCAATCTTGATCCAACTCTCCAACATGATCGGGATGGGGATGGCAGCAGATCTGACCCGGGCGGGCAAGCGCGGAGTGGTGGTGAACGCCATCTACGACTTCTGGACTCCGGCGCGCCATTACCAGGCCTACCACGGCGGTATGCGCATTCTGAGCGAGACCGCCAGTGCACGGCTGGCTTCGCCCATCGAAGTCAAGCCGGAGCAGATCCCTCCAACGGATCGTGGTTATCGACCCCGGGAACCGAGTTGGAATTACGTGGAGCCATGGCTCGGAGGGACCTGGCGTTTGCGGGATATCGTCGAGTACCAGCTGATCGCTTGGGAATCGTGCCTGTATCAGGCTGCGGTCCGGCGCCGTGATTTGTTAGAGGCCTTTTACCGGGTCGGCCAGCGAGCCACGGCCCGCAGCTCGCCTTACGCGTTCGTGATCCCGTACCGGCAGTGGGATCCGAGCGCTGCAAAAAAGCTACTGGAGACGCTGGCATTCGGCTTGGTCGAAATCGAGCGAGCTACCGGAGCGTTCCAAGCAGCTGGACAGGTTTTCCCACAAGGGACTTATGTGATCCGCATGCAACAGCCTTATAGCAGCTTCGCGAAAACGCTCTTGGAACGCCAGCGCTACCCAGACTTGCGCGAATACCCGGACGGCCCCCCGCAGCGACCGTACGATGTCACCGCACACACCCTACCGTTATTGATGGGAGTCGAAGTTCACGAAGTTGCCCAACACGTTTCGGTTCCCTTGCAGCCGGCTCTCCGCTTCGATTTCTCGCCGTTGACTCCGGTGCCGGCAGGGGCGCAGCTCGCCGCCGACATCGGCAGCTGGCGCTGGGTCACAAGCCGGTGGCGGCAAGGCCAGCCAGTGTACCGCGACCCCGTGACTGGCGACTTTTACGGCGAAAGCCTCCCCGGCCGGCAACTGGTTCGACTCGCGGAGCCCAGAATTGGGGTCTACCGCAGTTGGATCCCTGTGGCGGATGAAGGCTGGACTCGGTGGGTACTGGAACAGTTCGGCTTCCGTTATCGCCGACTCACCAATGCAGACTTGCTGGCTGGTCAGCTGCGCGGACAACTGGATGTGATCGTGTTCCCGGACCAAACCCCGGTCACCATCGAACGCGGCTACCGCCCTGGCGAGATGCCTGAAGAATTCGTGGGCGGCCTCGGTGCGCGAGGCGCGGAAATCTTGCGCCAGTTCGTGGGTGAAGGTGGGGTGCTGGTATTCCTCAACCGGTCTGCGCGATGGGCCACGCAACGTCTGGTACCTGCTGTGGAAGAGGTCACCGCCAAGCTGCCGGCTGCACGTTTCTACTGCCCCGGGTCGTTGCTCTGGGTCACAGGCACACGTCATCCATTGCTGCTCGGTTTGCCAGACCACTTCGCGATCTGGCACGAGTACAGCCCTGTGTGGAACGTCCCGGCCGATCCCAACATCGTGCCTGTGCTGCGCTACCCGCCGGCGGACCTATTGGCTTCGGGATGGTTGCTCGGTGGCCAGCACATCGCCGGCAAGGCAGCCTTGCTCGAGATACGTCTGGGCAAAGGACGAGTGATCCTGTTCGGATTCCGGCCTCAATACCGCGGGCAAAGTTACCAGACGTTCAAGATCTTCTTCAACGCAGTTGCCGGCTTTTGAGCCCCCTGCCGGATTGTCGGGATAGCTCGGAACAGCTCAGGTCTTTGCGAGAGCCTGTTTCACCCGTTCAGGAGTCATCGGTAGCTGGTAAAGGCGCACGCCCGTAGCATCGTAAAAAGCGTTGGCGACCACTGCGCCCACATTAACGATGGGCGGCTCGCCGCAACCCGAGGCCGGGGCTTCGGGATTCTCGATGAGCACGGTTTCGATCCGGGGCATCCAGGAAAAGCGCGGAATGCGGTAAGTATCGAAGTTCCGGTCGAGTACCATCCGGCCCCGAAACCGGACTTCCTCGGTCAGCGCGTAACCCAGTCCCATCATGATTCCTCCCTCCATCTGTTGCCGCGAGCCGTCCGGATTGACCACGAGGCCCTGGTCCTGCGCCAGGACCACTCGCTGCACACGGATCTCGCCGCTATTCCTGTCGATTTCGATTTCGGCCATCATGGCCGTGTAGGTGCCCAGGTACATCGCGCAGGAGACCCCTACTCCGCGTCCGCTGGGCAATTTCATGGGCTTCCAGCCGAACTTGGAAGCCGCAGCCTCCAGCACTCGCCGCATGCGCGGGTCGCGCAAGTGCCTCATGCGGAACTCCACCGGATCAATTCCTGCCTGTGCCGCCAGAGCGTCGATATGCGACTCCCGGGCGAAGGTGTTGGTATTGACGGATGGCGCCCGCCACGGCCCCACCACGAAGGGATGCAAGCCTGGCGGATTGCTTCCCCAGCCACCGGACGCAAGGGTTCGCTGGTGTGGGATGTCGTAGAATTGCTGGGCTTCACGATCGCCCGCGCAGTAGACGTAGAAATCCCAGAAAACGAGCCTCTGCTCGGCGTCCAGCCCTGCGCGGATTTTGACGACGGCTGCGGGTCGAAACGTATCGTAGAAAAACTCCTCGGCTCGATCCCACACGACTTGTACTGGTCGCCCAGTTAGCTGAGCCAGACGGGCAGCCTCCAACGCTTGTTGCGAAGCGCTCTTGCCCCCGAACCCTCCTCCTACGTACGGCGTGATGACGCGCACGTTTTGTTCAGGAATTTTCAGGGTCTCGGCGATCTGCGTCTTCAAACGGAATGGCGTTTGCGTCCCAGCCCACACAGTGACCTTACCGCCCTGGACGACGGCTGTCGCCGAATGTGTTTCCAGTGGCGCATGGGCCACGTAGCTGTTCAAGTAGGTGGCTTCCAGTCGTATTTGCGCTAGTTTCTCCCCGACCGCCAGATCACCCTGCTGGTGCACCGTGTGAGGCGGCGGAGCGTTCTTGACCAGATGTTCGAAAATGTTCGAATCGTCGAGTGGCACCTCTTGAAATTCGAATTTGGCCCGGATGCGCTTGAGCGCTTGGTCCGCTAGGTCCCATTGAGGGTGCAACACCGCCACGAAATTCCCATCGCGGACAATCTGTACCCCGGGAATCTTCTCCGCCTCGCTAGTGTCCAATTCCCTCAGCACTGCTCCATGAGCAGGCGGTCGAAGAATGCGCGCCCTTAACAGCCCGGGTAGGCGCACATCGCCTGCATAAATCGCGCGTCCAGTGACTTTTTCGAGCCCGTCTTTCCGACTCGGGGCTGTCCCGAGAATCTGGAACGCACCCGGTGCTTTAACGGTTGCGTGGCTGACCCGGCGCTCAATGCGCCTGCCGGCCACCAGCTCTCCATAGCTGACCGCCCGCTCAGGATTCCGCCGCTCGCGCACGATTCCATCACGGACCTCCAAATCTTGCACCGGCACGCCTAGCTTCTCGGAGGCCATCTCCAGCAAGGCGGCTCGAGCTTCAGCTGCGGCGGCGCGAAAAACAGGTCCAAACTGACGCACAGTCAGCGAGCCGAACGTACCCATGTCCCACGGACACAGCTCCGTATCGCCGAGCACCATCGTCACCCGCTCGTAGGGAACATCGAGCTCCTCGGCTAAAAGCTGGGCCAGCGCCGTCATGGCTCCTTGCCCGAGCTCTACCTTGCCTGCGTAACCGGTCACCCTGCCGTCCGGTCCAATTCGCAGGTACGCATTGAAGTCTGTGGGATAGCCTGCCCGAGCGGGCAGCCGTTCAGGTTCCTGGGCCAGAAGAATCTCGACTGGGATCATCACATACAGTCCGGCGGCGGTCAGTAGCTCGCGTCGTGTGATCTCTGTGGGCTTCATTGCTGCTTGCCTCCTCGGAGTCGGGCCGCAGCTTCCTCGATCGCATCCACGATCCGATGGTAAGATCCGCAACGGCAAAGGTTCCCCTCCATGGCGTCCAGGATCTCTTGCCTGGTGGGGTTGGGCGATTGCAGAAGCAACCCGTAAGCGTTCATGATCATTCCCGGTGTGCAGAACCCACATTGGAAGGCATGCCGCTCAAGAAAGGCCTGCTGCAGCGGGTGGAGCTGACCGTCGGTCGCCAGGCCCTCGATGGTCAGCACGTGCTTGCCAGCTGCTGCGCTTACCGGCGTCGTGCAGGAGCGGACCGCTTGCCGGTCGACAATCACTGTGCAGGCCCCACAAAGGCCCATGCCGCAGCCGAATTTTGTGCCTGTCAGGTTGAGGTCTTCCCGGAGCACCCACAGCAGTGCACGCTGGTCATCGGTTTCAATTTCGTGAGTCCGACCGTTGATGGTGAGACGTATAGTACGGACCATGGTCTTCTTTCGGGTATTTTAGGCTTGCGCCCTTCGACCAGGGAGAAAGATCGGCAGGCCAACGGCTGTATCCAAGCACAGTTGCGCTGGACTGTGCGGTGGGAGTCGCTGGCCACTCGTGCTGCCTCAGCTATCTCTGCTAGACCGAGCTTGTATAGCCGCCTTTAGCCAAGAGCCTCAAAAGGGTGTCCTCGTCCACTTCGTGCTTGGCTGGGTGAGTGTACCTTCCTGTGGAGCCCGGCGGCTTGCCCACCTCACAGGGCGAGTTCAGCCGGGACGATCCCCCTAAGAGCACTCCAGCCTGGCATAGCTCATGCTTCCTCAATAGAATGTTCGACATCATGATCCGCCCCATCCTGTTTTCCGGATTGGTCTTTGGTTGGGCCACTGCTGGCTGGGCTCAGGTCGAGTTTTGGGCCACGAGCGAGCTGTTTAAGATTCGACCGGAAGGGTGGCTGCGCGTCCCTGCGCTGATCTGGGATGCCCAGACCGCTACGGTGCGAATTGCCGGTGCGAGAAACGAATACGTGCCCTTTCAGGTAATCGTTTCAGTACCGCCACCCGCCAGCCGGCGAGAACCGGCCGCGGAAGGGTTTTTCGTCGAGGTGAGCGACCTGACCTCACCAGCGGGTCGAATTTCTAGGGACCGACTACACATCTATCTGCAACATGTGGTTCTTTGTTACGGTAAGTCGAGCCCGGTTGGGGACACCGGATTGTGGCCGGATGCGCTGGTGCCCTTGGCCGCGCCTTTCTCGATGGCCGGACCATTCCGACGCACGCTTATTCGCCGTGCGCTGTGGGTTGACGTATACGTGCCGCCAGAAGCCGCCCCAGGCGACTACCAAGGCACCATCCGCTTGTTACGGAACGGAGTCGTGCAGAAGCAGTTGAACATCTCCTTGCATGTGTGGGACTATGTCCTGCCCGCAGAAACGCACATGATCACATACATGGGCGTTTCTGGCCGACGGCTCGCCGCATTCCACAACATGAATCCAGATTCGCCGGAAGCGCGCGATCTGCTTACCCGCTACCACGCGTTCTTGCGCGAGAACCGTATGGAACCTTGGTTCAACGAGCGCTTGCAACCGAAGATCGAGATCACAGGCGATGGCGTGCGACTGGAGTTCGACCACGCCGCTTACCAGCGCTATTTGGGTGAATGGAAATTTAAGCGCGCGGTCCTGGAAGCGGGACCGGCACCCTTGCGCCGCATGCCCGATGCGCCGCCGTTTTCCGAGTTGTTCAACCGGAGGGTCAAGTCGTACCTGTCGCAAGTGGCAGCGTACTTCCGCACCCACGGCTGGCTGGACCGGTTGGTGTTCAACAGTCCCATTGATGAGCCAAACTCCGCGGAGGACTACGAACAGACCCGCCGATGGGCTCAGTTGGTCCACGAGGCTGCTCCCGGAGTGCCGTTTCTGGCTACCGAAGCTCCGGTGCCCGATGATCCAAGCTGGGGTACGCTGACCGGGTATGTGAATCACTTCGCGGTGCATGGCAATGCCCTGAATCGCTTGGAAGTGCTTGAAGCGATCCAGCGGGAACGACAGAAGGGCGGGGAGGTCACCTGGTACATCTCTTGCGATCAGGTCTACCCGCAGCCCAATTACTTCATTGACGCGCCGGCTATGGATCCAGTCATGGTGCCCTGGATCACCTGGCGCCATCGATTGGATGGGATCTTGTACTGGGCTTTGGATTACTGGACGCAGACGGTCGATCCGTGGCTGAATCCGGTGACTTACCTCAGCGGCTTCTTTTGCAGCGGTGGTGGGGTACTAAACGGCGAAGGTTCATTACTTTATCCCGGTAGCCGGGCGCGCCGGCACACGGGCCAGCCAGACGTGGACGGCCCGGTGCCCTCGCTGCGATTTTTGCTGCTGCGTGAAGGCATTGAGGATTACGAGCGGCTGTGGCTATTGAAGTCCCTGGGAGCGGGCGAGCTCGCTGATCGGATCGCCAGTGATCTGGTCGCAGATGTGAGTGCTTTCTCGCGGAATCCAGAGGCTCTCTATGCGGCTCGTCGTCGGATCGCTGAGCGACTCGAGCAGCTGTGGAAGACGCCCCGCTGAGGCAAGCTGGGTTTGTGGCGGAATAGGCACCGCAAGGGAAGTGCCGCCAGGCGCTGGACACCTAGGGGAGGCAGTTTAGGGGTTGGGCTGTAAAAACTGGCTCTGCGTAGTGGGGCTGTGCCCAGGGTAGCAGTAGTGGTCGGAAGGGCTAGGGCTTCTGAGGGGCGTGGATGTTAAGAGCCGCGGGGTTGAGATGGGTAGGTCTGTGGGCCAGAACCCAAGCGAGCGGCAAGGGGCTGGATGCCGCCCTGATCGAGTGCTATACAATGAGGTTGAGCGGGGCCACCCTAGCTCAGCTGGTAGAGCGGCTGATTCGTAATCAGCAGGTCGTGGGTTCGAATCCCACGGGTGGCTCCATGGTTCTAAAGGACTTCCTGCCACGGGGCACGCCAACATGTGGTACTCCGTGTGGTACCGGTGAACGGGGGCCTCCCAACAGGCGAAAGGAACGGACCTGCCACGCTAGCCCACTGCACCAGCACGCAAGCCCGCCAGTAGACCTTGGATCACAGAGTGCGATTCGGGGAGGCGCCACGGGGCGCAAGCCGGCCAGCTAGCTAGCTCCAACACACTCTCGTGGTCTTAGCGCACCACCGTGACACTGCCTAAGTGCACGCCGTTCTAAGACGAGTCAACTTCGATCAATCCAGTAGCTACTAGTCGGAGGCTTTGAGTGACCTATGGTCCATGACGTCGGCCAGCTTCGTCGCTATAGGGGATAACCATTTTCATCCTCAAAGTACCGCGCGGGCTCGGCTCTTTGGTTTCCGGAGCCGCCAGGATTGCGAGTGGCAACGAATCCGTGTTCACCTAATGTCTCGACCTCCTTCTCTTTACGGAACAGGAATTGCCGCTGGAGCCCTGACGACTGTGTGGAGGCAGTATGGGACAGTGCGAACACGGCTACCCAAGCCACCTGGTATACGCTTCGGACGTCTCGCGCATTTTGGGAGGCTGAATCCGGCCGCTGTATGGGGAACTGCAGTGAGGTGCTGACTTAAGGCCGAAGGCGAGGATCAACATACCTGTGCGTTGTGTAGGCGACGGTCTGGAAGTGTGCCCATCAGGATCGCGATGCCTCCATGCCTGCCGGGGCGTTGCGCATCGGGCTTAGTGTACCAGCCCTTCAATCGCAGCTTTTGACCCGGCGGATTCCGGGTACGCTCAGCTGGCGGTCAGCGAGTGGTTCGAGTCGGGATGTGGCCTGGCGGCGGCTGGAAGTCAGACCGCGCAACGTGAAACGAAGGCCACTTAGCTGCTTGCAGAGGCTGGTTGGGGTTCGGAGCGCAACGTCTCTGGCACCGTAAGAGGGCACTGAGCTTCTAGCCGTCGCACGCCCGTCGCTTTCAACGAGGCTCCCGACGCACCCCCGCCGCCCAGTGTTTCGCTTATCAAGCAAGCGGAGTGCAGGGACAGCACAGAGAGGAAACTTGGTTGTGCACTCCAAACCGATTTTGGCGTTTCTACCAGGAGTTCGAATCCGTGCACCGGTGGCATTAGTCCTAAGCTTAGGAGGACTCTCTTGCCAACTGCAGTGAGAACGGGACACGAGAAGGTGGGCTGGGCGCCCGAGCGGGTCGCCCTGTGGCTGGTGGGCGGCACTATGGCGTACAACTCGCTGGAGGCGGTGATTGCGGTCTGGGCCGGGCGCGAGGCCGAAAGTATTGCATTGGTCGGGTTTGGTCTGGACAGTGTAATCGAGCTCGCAGCGGGCGCGATTCTTTACTGGCGACTGTTATCCGAACGGCGTGGCTTGCCGGAGGAGGAGGTCGAAACGCGCGAGATTCGCGCGCGCCGCTTTGTGGGGGCTACGTTTTTAGCCTTGGCCGCCTACGTGCTGAGCCAAGCAGCGTGGACCTTGTGGGTCGGGCGACCGCCTGAAGAAAGCTTATTGGGCATCGCCCTCGCGGTAGCGTCCCTGGTGCTGATGCCTCTGATAGCTTGGGGGAAGTTTCGGACGGCCCGCCAGCTCAAGAGCCGTGCCCTCGAAGCAGAAGCCAAGGAGACCCTAGCCTGCGCATATTTGTCTTTCACCTTGCTTTTAGGTCTCTTAGGGAACGCCTTGGCTGGCTGGTGGTGGGCCGACCCAGTGGCCGCGGTTCTAATGGTCCCATGGCTGGTGAGAGAGGGGTTGGAGGGAATCCGGGAAGGGGAATTCTAGCACGAGTGAATGAAATGCAGCGAACGGCTGGGCATGGGAGCTGAGCGGGCTCTAGGCCCGCTCCCGAGCTACTGGTACATAAGGCGTGGCTCTGGGTAGGCGATGAAAATTCAGGCTGGGCTCTGAAATGGGCCCGACGACTCGCGGGCAACTTAAGACCGGCGGGTCGGTCCAATCGGACCAACACTTCAGCCTCACCCGTTTGTCAAAAAGCCCACAGGAGTTCAGCGCGCTCCTACGGAAGCCCCTCAGCCATTGTAGGTGGTGAGACTGGTGGGTTCTGGGAGCTGCATGGCCCAGGTGTAACGAGGCGCGACGTAGGAGAGGGTTTCGCAGGCGCACACCGCAAGGGGACGCGATTGACCCAGAGGTGGCTAGGTGTGGGCAAATCGGTGTGGGCAAGTATGTTAGGCCACCGGCAGGGTTTGCTACCGTGTGGGGACTGTGTGCGCTCGCACCGCAAGCGCGCATTTTCGGTCTTGTCGTTTTTTTGGCCTTGATGTATAATCCCCTCGGATTTACCTTTGCTGAAGGGGACGGGCTGTATGAACAGACCTTCCAAACTTCTTGTGACCATTCTCGTTGCGCTTTTCGCCCTTTCGCTGGGGCAAGCGCAAAACATTTCTAGCCAGCTCAAGGGGACGGTGGTGGACCCTGCAGGGGCGGCAATTCCTGGGGCTGAGTGCATCCTGAGGAACCAAGCGACGGGTGCGGAGTTGCAGACGACCACCGCTCCGGACGGGACGTTC
>JAUQPO010000092.1 GCA_030550335.1 Acidobacteriota bacterium | reverse complement strand
GGGCCCAGCAGCCAACTTGAGGCGGCTCCTCGTCGTCCGGAAAGCCGGAATGCCACCGTCGCGATGGGCGAGCTACCCCCCGCGACGTTCTAACCGTTAGCGCGAAAGCACTGGTCGGACGTACAGCTTCTCGCACCCAGCCCACGCGAGCGGGAGGCCTAGCGCGCAGCGTCACTCACAAGCCCCAACCCTTGCGGAAGCGTGGCCGTATGTACTGGTTCGCCTCCTTGATGTTGGTCACCCGCATGTTTCTGGCGTCCCACTCGAGCTTGCCCTCGAACCGCAAGGCTACGCATCCCAGAACCACCCATTCCGAGAACGGTCCTGCGACACTGAAGTTCGAACAGGCAGGCTCTCCACCTTTACAGGCTCGGATCCAATCCCGGTGATGGCCTGGCGAGCGGGTCAGCAACCGCGGCGGCAGCTGGTATCCCTCCATCCGCGACGAGGGCAGTAGCCGCACGCTATTCGCGTAAGTATCCGTCACGAGGATGCCTTTGGTTCCGATGAATAGAGCCCCATTGGCCTGCGAAGGCCGCTTTTCCGGAATCCAGGGCTTGGCGAGCGATTGCGGCTTCAAGCCCGTTCCCACACCGCACTCTTGGAGCAACTTCTCCACTCCCGGTCCCACCAAGATCTCGTCCGGAGAAAGTCCCTCCGGCCGGATAGGCTCATCTCGGCGTGCGTCGTACCAGTAAACCGTTACCGGCGGCATCCCTGGACGGGCGGGGAACTGATAACGGATCTTGCAAGACTTCGGGAAGGTGAGCGAGTTTTTGCCTTCCGCTTCCAGTACCTCAACGCTGGTAGGTGCAGTCAGCCGCAAGGCCAAGTAGGCTGCCCCCAAAATATGACACGCCATGTCTCCGAGCGAGCCAGTACCGAAGTCCAGGAATCCGCGCCAGCTGAACGGGTGAATAAAGCCCTGCTCGCGCCGCCGGCCTTCAGCCCCTTCCTCGCCTCCGATGTACGGCCGGTAAGGTAGGGGCCCTAACCACGCATCCCAATCCAAATTCTTTGGCACCGGGCTCGGAGGCGGCGTCTTGTCAAACCCCTGAGGCCAAATAGGGCGATTCGTCCAAGCGTGCACCTCGGTTACGTCACCGATTTCACCCGACCAGATGATCTCCGCAGCAAGGCGTGTCCCCTCGTTGGAGTAGCCTTGGTTGCCCATCTGGGTGGCCACCCGGTAATAGGCAGCAGCCTCGGTCAGCCTCCGGCACTCGTACACCGTGCGAGCAAGCGGCTTTTCGCAGTAAACGTGCTTGCCCAGTTGCATCGCCCAAAGACTGGCGCACGCGTGGGTGTGATCGGGCGTGGAGACGATCACCGCATCGATGTTCTGATGCTCTTTGTCGAACATCCGGCGGAAATCGGTGTACTTAGGAACGTTCTCAAACTGTTTGAAAATGGGCGCCGCCCGCTCCCAGTCGACGTCACACAAAGCCACGATATTCTCCGTCATGCAAGCCCGGATGTTCGACGCCCCTCTACCGCCTGCGCCAATCGCCGCAATGTTCAACTTCTCGTTGGGCGACTTGTAACCCAGTCGTCGAAGCGACGGCACGCTTCCGAAACCACCGGGCGGGACCGCGCCAGCCAGAAGCGATCCGAAGAAAAACATCCTACGAGTGCACGGAATCATGTGTCCTCCTGACCGGATCCGGACTCTAAACTCCCCAATTATATCTGCCTGCCCGCGAGCTTACCTCATTTCCCATTTGAGGACTCAAGCGCTGGACAAGCCACGGACATTGGTCCACAGGAAGGCTACCCAGGCCGTTAGAAAGCCCGGTGCTTGCAAACCCGCACGAGTTCTTGAGACAACAGTTTCTCGTGGCGAACGTCAACTAGTGTCGAGGAACGGCAATGTCCGACGAGCCTCTCACGCGTCGCAACTTTATGAAGTCCGCCGCAGCCGTAGCTGCAGCAGCCCGCTTGAGCGCCGGTTCGGCCGCGGAACAGAAGAAAACCGTCGGCATTCAAGTGGGGGCCGTTTCCTTCGTCGACGAAGGGACGGAGCAGGTGCTGGACATCCTGCAGCAGCGCGGGGCGGTCAACACGATTTTCCTCGCCGTGTTTACCTACGGGCGAGGCATAGCTGGTCGTCAGATCCCGGGGCAACCACTGCCCGATCACGGTAAGCAGGAGTACGACCTGGATTTCCATGGGGGCAACTATGCTAGCGTGCATCCTGAGTTCTACCGCGACACCGGCATCCGCCCAGAGGACACACGCGCGCCAGACCACGGGCAGCTGGACATCGTCGCCGAAGTGTTGCCGAAAGCGAGGGCCCGCGGCATGCGCGTCTTCCTTTGGGCGGAGGATGTGTGGCGCACGGATATCCCTGGGATTGAGAAACTCCAAGAGATCGACCTGTACGGCCGTAGAACCAATCGCCTGTGTTTGAACAACCCTTACCACCGCAATTTCCTTCTGGGCTTGTTCGAGGATTACACGCGCTCCTACGACATTGACGGCATCATGTGGGGCTCGGAACGGCACGGCGCATTGGGAAACGCTTTAAGCCTCAGCCACGGTGGCGCTGGAGATCCAGCACGGGTTGGCTGCTTCTGTGCGTACTGCGAAGCCAAGTGCAAGCGTGAAGGACGTTTCGACTTCCAGCGAGTCAAGGAAGGGTACCTGGAACTGGAGCGATGGGTCCGCGCCTGTCGTGCAGGCGAACGACCCGTGGATGGGTACTACGTGACATTTTTACGGTTGTTGATGCGCTATCCAGAGCTCCTGGCTTGGGAGCAGTTCTTTCACGACAGCCTTCGCGAGCTATACCGGCTGTTGCGAGAGCGTGTGCGATCGATCAAATCCCACGTTTTGGTCGGCTGGCACATCTGGCACAACAACTCCTTTAGCCCCTTCTACCGCGCCCAGCAGGACGTGCGACAGCTGAGCCAGTGTTCGGATTTCCTAAAGGTCGTCATGTACCACAATTGCGCAGGCGAGCGCATGGCGCGTTACATCGACAACGTCGCTACCACGCTGTTTGGCGACCTGTCTAAACAGCATGCCTTAGAGTTCCACTACCGGATCCTGAACTACGCCGAGCGCAGCTACGATGAAATCCCGTTCACGGGTTTCTCGGCAGATTACGTGGCCCGCGAGACACGCCGTGCGCTGGAGGCTGCCCAGGGTACACAGGTACAAATCTGGCCGGGAATCGATATAGACATCCCCACCGACCCCAAGCACAGCAAATCCTCACCTGAAGGGACGCGAGCAGCTGTGCGCGCGGCCCTCCAAGCGGGAGCCCACGGCATCATTCTTTCGCGGAAATATTCGGAAATGCGCCTGGCCAACCTGGAAGCTGCTGGAGAGGCGGTGCGGGAGTTCTTGAAGGGTTGACAGCGCAAGCGACTCACCCGCCGTAACAGAGGATCAGCAAACCGGGCTTGGGCTCCGTCCAAGCAGACCCTTATCCCCACCGACGGGACTCCAAAAATTGGATTACAACACCCCCACCGTGTGGTGTCTCTCCACTGAACGCCCATCAAGGGGGTTGCGCCAAAACCAAAACGGCGGCACTAGCGTATGGGGAGAGAGCCCTGGCCCGAAGCCCCATGCGTTTTCGGCCGATATCCTATGTGGCCTCAAGGATTCCGAGCTGTAAGACTGGGCTTCGTGAACGCGTTGGGAGTCGAGGTCATGGAGCCTTTAGCCCTGTGCCGTTGAATATCAGCGGTGGCACCGTCCAGCGGCGGAAACTCGGTTTTTCGAGGCAAAATCGAGCTCCGGCTGCGAACTAAGGGCTAAGGCCGATTGGGAAACTGGAGCGGGAGACGGGACTCGAACCCGCGACGTCCAGCTTGGGAAGCTGGCATTCTACCGCTGAATTACTCCCGCTCCGGGGAGAATTCCAACTACAGATTATCGCAGCAAGGACCGGGCGTCAAGGTGGCAGCGCGGCAATACTTGGCGAGCAGCCGGCCACCCTGAGAGCCATGGGCCACAAGCAAGAGCGTGCAACCCCGTTAGACGGGCATAGGCTCCAACGGGGTAACGGGCAGCGACAACTGCCTGAGCGGACTGTGGGGTTCCCATCAAGCCTTGCTGGACGGTGATCAGCCAAGAGGGCGGCACCCCCGAGCACAGGAGGTTCTTTCACACCCTTGGGGCGCGGAGTAAGTCCTCATGCGAAAATCGCTGCGCTCAATGATCCCTCAGCGAGGCGGTTCTACCCGCGCCATGCACCACTGGGTAGTGAGCCTGTGGGAATAGCAGATGAGGCGGCCAGCTAGCCTCGACACCGAGCCAGGCCAGCATCCGGCCATACTGAGCCTGCCAACGGCAATCTCCCGAAGCGCCATTTCACTCCCTGGACCCGTGCTCCCGAACTGCTGGATCACCCTCACTCAACCTGCGTCCTCAGGAACGGTGCAGCCAGAGGCTTGATAAACCGTTGCCATTAGCGTCCAGGTCAACACGCACGCTCAGTCCTGTGAACCAGATGAGACATCCAATTTGGATCCGGTGGCGTGCGAACGGGCGATCCCTTCTGCCGCAGCCCGAACAGCGCTGATTGTATTGGTCCAGGCCACGTTCTGGAGCCACGCGATGAACCAGGTGATGCGCCCAAGGACACCCCTTCCGCCCACGGGTGCCCAGCAAAGCGCCGACCCACATTCAGCCGGCCAACTGAGCCGGAGCACGTTCGATCCCGTGGATCTCTTGCAAAGACCATATTCGGATGGGGTCGCGCCGCCGGCTGATAACCGCTTCCACCGCGGCGCGCGCCGCGCTAATCGTGGTGATGCAGGGGACGTTGTAGAGCAACGCCGTCCGCCGGATCACACGCTCGTCGCTGAAGGACTGGGCGCCTGTAGGCGTGTAAATGATCAGCTGCACGGCGCGGTCCTTGATGAGATCCACCACGTTCGGCCGCCCTTCGTTGACCTTGAAGATGCGCCGATGCGGGATCCCGGCCGCGGCCAGGGCCGCAGCAGTGCCCCGCGTGGCAATGACCTCGAAGCCCAGTTCGACAAACTGTCGAGCGAGTTGCACCGCAGTAGGTTTGTGCTTATCGTTGACACTGATGAACACGCGCCCGCGATCAGGTAGCGGCACCCCCGCACTCAGCTGAGCTTTCGCGAAGGCTTCCCCGAAGTTCTGGCCGACCCCCATGACCTCACCTGTGGAGCGCATCTCAGGCCCCAAGGCGGGATCCACCCCAGGAAACTTCTGGAAGGGGAATACCGGGGACTTGACGAAGTATTGCGGCACTGGCAGCACGCCCGAGCTGAAGCCGCGTGTCAAGTCCGTGAAGTCTCGCAAGCGTCCGCCCAGCATCAGCCCCACCGCTACCTTGGCCAGAGGTACACCGGTGGCTTTGCTCACGTACGGCACGGTGCGGGAGGCCCGGGGATTGACTTCGAGTACGTACACAGTACCGTTCTTGACCGCATATTGCACGTTCATCAAGCCCACCACGCGAAGCGCCCGGGCCAAGCGAGTCGTGTAGTCGACTACGGTTTCGATCGTCGTCCGCGAAAGCGACGTAGGAGGCATCACACAGGAGCTGTCGCCGGAGTGAATGCCGGCCTCTTCAATGTGCTCCATGATGCCTGCGATCAGCACATCCTCGCCGTCTGAGAGTGCGTCCACATCGATCTCGACGGCGTCTTCCAGGAACCGGTCAATCAACACGGGCCGGTCTTGCGAGAAGACGACAGCCTCTCGCATGTAGCGGCGGACGGTTTCTTCGTCGTAAGCGATCACCATGGCGCGGCCGCCCAGGACGTAGCTCGGGCGTACGAGCACGGGGTAGCCAATCCTGGCCGCCACGGCGCAGGCTTCTTCGACCGTGGTGGCGCTCCCATACGGCGGCGCCGGAATGCCGAGCTCGTCGAGCAAGCGTCCGAAACGATCCCGGTCCTCGGCTAGATCGATGCTATCCGGATCGGTGCCGATGATGGGGACGCCCGCTGCTTTCAACGGCAGAGCCAGCGTCAGCGGGGTCTGGCCGCCGAACTGGACGATCACACCCTGGGGGCGCTCGGTGTCGTAGATGTTGAGAACTTCTTCCAACGTCAGGGGCTCGAAGTACAAGCGGTCGCTGGTGTCATAGTCCGTCGACACCGTCTCCGGGTTGCAGTTGACCATGATGGACTCGTAGCCGAATTCCCGCAGCGCGAACGAGGCGTGGCAGCAGGCGTAGTCAAATTCGATCCCCTGCCCGATGCGGTTCGGTCCGCTGCCCAGGATCATGATTTTGCGGCGATCGTCTGGGTCGGCTTCGCACTCGGTTTCGTAGCTGCTGTAAAGGTAAGGCGTAAAGCTCTCGAACTCCGCAGCGCAGGTATCGACGCGGTTGAAGACCGCGCGGATGCCCCACTGCAGACGACGCCGGCGCACCTCCATAGGGCTGCATTTCCACATCCGCGCCAGTTGGTCGTCAGAGATCCCCGCACGTTTGGCCTCGCGCATCCGTTCCGGCGTGATCGTGTCCAACGATTCCCGGGCGAGCTCCTGCTCCAGCATTACCAGTTGCCGGACCTGCTCAAGGAACCACGGGTCGATCGAGGTCATCTCGTGCACCTGCTCGACGGTGTAACCCCGCTGGAAAGCGAATCGGATGTATTTCAAGCGCTCCGGGTTGGGCGTGATCAAACGCTTGGGAATCAGACTCTCATCGTATTCTTCCGCGTCTGGAGATTTGCCAGTCTCCAGGCTCCGCATGGCTTTGGCCAAGGCTTGCTTGAACGTGCGGCCAATCGCCATGACTTCACCCACCGACTTCATCTGCGTCCCAAGCACCGGCTCGGCACCCGGGAATTTCTCGAACTGCCAGCGAGGAATCTTGACCACCACATAATCGATGGTGGGCTCGAAGCAAGCCGGTGTCTTGCGCGTGATGTCGTTGGGGATTTCGTCGAGCCGGTAGCCAACGGCCAGTTTGGCCGCGATCTTGGCGATAGGGAAACCCGTGGCCTTGGATGCCAAGGCCGATGAGCGCGACACACGCGGGTTCATTTCGATGATGACCATTCGGCCAGTTTCTGGATGGATGGCGAACTGGACGTTGGATCCGCCCGTGTCGACGCCGATCTCGCGCAAGCAAGCCAACGCGGCGTCGCGCATCATTTGGTACTCACGGTCGGTGAGCGTTTGGGCTGGAGCCACGGTGATCGAGTCGCCCGTGTGGACACCCATAGGATCGAAGTTCTCGATCGAGCAGACCACTATGGCGTTGTCCGCTAGATCGCGCATCACTTCCAGCTCGAACTCTTTCCAGCCCAGGACGCTCTCTTCGATCAGGACTTCGTGAACGGGCGACAGATCCAGGCCGCGCTGGAGGATTTCCTCGAGTTCTTCACGGTTGTAAGCGATCCCCCCACCCGTGCCCCCCAAGGTAAAACTCGGCCGGAGAATGACGGGGTAGCCGATCTTGTTGGCGAACTCCACCCCGTCGGCGACGTTGTTGACCAGCCTGGATCGGGGCACATCCAAGCCGATCTTGGTCATTGCGTCCTTGAACAAAAGCCGGTCCTCCGCCTTCTTGATAGCTTCCAGCTTTGCCCCGATCAACTCCACCCCGTAGTGGTCCAGAATCCCTGCCTCGGCCAGCGCTACCGCCAGATTCAACCCCGTCTGGCCGCCGACGGTGGATAGCAACGCATCCGGGCGCTCGCGTCGGATGACCTCCTCCACGTGTTCCAAGGTCAGCGGCTCAATGTAGGTGCGGTCCGCCATGTCCGGGTCGGTCATGATCGTCGCCGGGTTGGAGTTGATCAAGACGACCTCGTACCCCTCGCTACGCAACGCCTTGCAAGCCTGGCTGCCCGAATAATCGAACTCGCAGGCCTGGCCGATCACAATCGGCCCGGACCCGATCACAAGAATCCTCCGGATGTCCTTTCGCTTGGGCATCGCCTGGTTATCCTTGCCTGTGCTGCTCCATCAAAGCGATGAACTCTTCGAACAGGTACCGCGAGTCGTGCGGTCCAGGCGCCGCTTCGGGATGGTACTGAACACAGAAGACTGGCAACCAGCGGTGCCGGAACCCCTCCAATGTGTGGTCGTTTAGATTCATGTGGGTAATCTCGACTTCGCTTGGCTTCAAGCTGTCCGGGTCGATGGCGAAACCATGGTTTTGCGAGGTGATCTCCACGCGGCCTGTACGGTAATTGATAACCGGGTGGTTCGCTCCATGATGGCCGAACTTGAGCTTGAAACTCTTGCCTCCCAGGGCCAGGCCCAGCAACTGGTGCCCTAGGCAAATGCCAAAGATCGGCTTCTTGCCCAGCAGCTTGCGAATCTCCCCGATCGGCCCGGTTAACGGCTCCGGATCACCTGGACCATTGGAGAGAAATACGCCATCGGGCCGAAGCCCAAGCACATCGTTGGCCGATGTATGGGCTGGCACTAGCGTGACCCGGCAACCAAAGTGAGCTAACAATCGAAGAATGTTGCGCTTGATCCCGAAGTCATAAGCCACCACATGGAACCGCCGGGGACGGGTGGGCGGCAAGTGTTCTGAAGGGGAACAGGGTTCTAGACCCTGGTTCCATTCATAAGGTTGCGGCGTAGTCACACGGCTGGCCAGATCGAGCCCCGCCATGGGAGGAATGCGCCGAGCTTTTTCCACCAGCTGCTGGGGATCCGCGCCCGGCACACAAGAAAGCACCCCTCGCATAGCGCCATAGTTGCGGATACGCCGAACCAACGCACGCGTGTCAATCCCGTTTGCAATAGGGATCCCATACTGTTTTAGGAACTCGTCGGCCGGCAGCCTAGAACGCCAGTTACTGGCAACAGGGGAGAAATCCCGCACCACCAACCCTTCAATGTAAGGCCTCGGTGCTTCGGAATCCTCCGGTGTGGTCCCGTAATTGCCGATCTGGGGGTTGGTCAGAACGACGATCTGACCCGCGTACGAAGGATCGGTGAAGATCTCCTGGTATCCAGTAATGGCCGTATTGAAAACGACTTCCCCGGCTCGCTCAACTGGCGCACCAATGCTACAGCCCTCGAAGACAGACCCGTCCTCGAGAGCGAGGATCGCCTTGCTCAATCGGTTGCTCCTTCGCGGGGGACTTCGTACACACCATTAGAGCATGCCCCCCAGGTTGGGTTCAAGCCAACCGCTCCGCCCGGAGCCAGTACAAGACCCGCCAAGCCTGAAGACCCAGGACCTGCCCCTCGGACCCATCACGTCCCGGGTACGCTAAATTAACACCCATGGGTAAGCTTCAGGAGTCGCAGCCCATCCTCAAGGACCTCTACGCTCACCATACCGAGGACATCTCCGAGCCCCCTCAGGGCCTGTGGCAAATCCTCAGGCGGATCGGCCCTGGCATGATCCTAGCAGCTTCGATTGTGGGCTCCGGGGAATTGATCGCCACTACTACGTTGGGGGCCGAAGTCGGCTATGCCGCATTGTGGGTAATCCTGTTGAGCTGTGCGCTGAAACCGGCCATTCAAGCGGAATTCGGGCGCTACAGCGTAGCCACCGGCCAGACGGGCTTGGC
Organism: Acidobacteriota bacterium; assembly: GCA_030550335.1. Classification (GTDB taxonomy): domain Bacteria; phylum Acidobacteriota; class Terriglobia; order Bryobacterales; family Bryobacteraceae; genus JAUQPO01. Next base: position 1,707 of record JAUQPO010000092.1, on the reverse strand, counting down.
CGGGCTGAACCGGTTCCCTGGGCCGCGCTGGCGCGTGAACTGGATCCTCTGGGGCTGGGTCCTCATGATTCTGATGACGCGTTTCCAAATCGGAGCCATGTACGGGGGTGTTGCCCAGGCGCTCCATATCGCCTGGCCGGCGGTCCCAATCAACGTGTGGGTCCTCATCTTGCTCGCTCTGACGCTGGTGCTTTTGCTGGGGGGCGGTTATGAACGGATCGAACGGGTAGCCACCTTGAAGGTGGCCCTGTTCACGCTGGTGACCTTTCTGTCAGCTCTCCTGATGATGCACCATCCGGAGGATTTCAGCTGGAGTCAGCTCGCCCAAGGGCTGCGGTTTCAGCTTCCCGAAGGAGGCCTGGCCAGTGCGGTGGCGGTGTTCGGTATCACCGGCGTCGGAGCTTCCGAATTGTTCATGTACCCGTACTGGTGCGTGGAGAAAGGCTATGCCCGCTTTGCCGGACCTCCCGATGGCTCGCCGGGTTGGGTAAGGCGCGCACTGGGCTGGATCCGCGTCATGCACGTAGACATCGTCGCCTCGATGGTGATTTACACGTTAGCCACGCTGGGGTTCTACCTGCTCGGTGCAGGCATTCTTCACAACCGCGGCCTGGTGCCCAGTGCTGACGACATGATCCCAGTTCTGTCGACCATGTACACGGAAACGCTCGGGCCCTGGGCAGTGTGGATCTTCTACCCGGGAGCGATTGTAACGCTCTACGGGACGATTTTCGCCGCCACCGCTGCCGAATCCCGCATCGCGGCCGACCTCTGTTGCTTGCTGGGCCTTTACCCACGAGGCGACTACGCGACCCGGGTGCGCTATCGAAAACGATTCGTCTGGGCGTTGACCACCATCGGCGCCGGCTTGTTTCTGATCTTCCGTTCTCCCGTCACCATGGTCAAAGTGGGAGGCGTAGCGCAAGCCCTGATGCTGCCCGTGCTCGCAGCCGCTGCCCTGTACCTGCGCTACCGGTGCCTGCCCCGTCTGGTGTGGCCCAAGCCATGGATTACTGCAGCCATGTGGATCGCTGCGACCCTCACGATGACCCTTATGGGCTATTACGCCGTCCTCACGTTGCGGGCACTCTGGAGCTGACGCTCGGAGTAGCTGTTCATCAGCTGACACTGGGTCTCCGGGGTCACCTAGTGAAAAAGCAGTACGTCTGGCCGGATCCAACCATCCTCGGTAGCTGAGCAAGGACCGCATCTCCACCGGTAATCTGCCCGCACCTGGCGGACCAGCTCGGGGATACGTATGGGATGATCCGGCGCGTGATAGGCCGATATCGCAAGCCGAGGACGCCAGCGGCGCAGTGTGCGCCGCGCTCCTTTTAGCGCCTCCAGCTCGGCACCTTCGATGTCCATCTTGATGAAATCGACACGTGCCAGGCCCAGCTCCTGCACCAGCCGGTCGACGGTGGTCACTGGTAAGACTGGCCCCTGCTGCCATCCCGGCGGCTGCATCACGAAAGTGTCTGCTGCATGAGTGCGCGGATCCACACGCAACCTCAACTCTCCTTCCCTCGACCACACTCCCTTGGGGCACAACAGAACCCGCCCCGCCTCGATCTCCTTAGCTAAATTCCGACGCAAGCACTCCAGGTTTTCGAGAGCCGGTTCGACTGCGACCACTAACCGCGCCCCTTCCATCAGAGCCTGGCGAGTGAACACGCCGACGTTTGCGCCGCAATCCACGACCACATC
>JAUQPO010000091.1 GCA_030550335.1 Acidobacteriota bacterium | reverse complement strand
TTACCTGGCTCATCCAGCCAGCGACGCCAAGGTGGGTGGCTGGCCCTGTCACCGTGCGCGCCACCCACGACTCGGCGACCGTGATCTGGATTCTGGACCGCGGGAGGGCAAGCAAGAGCCGCGATCGGTTCGAGGTTTGGCGTCGGGTGTATAGCAGCCTGGAAGCCGGGCGTGTGTACACGGCTGAGTATCCCGGTGTACCTACCCGTGGCCAGTTCAAGACTAGTCCCGCGGGCTCAGCAACCTTCGAGTTTCTAGTTTTTGGCGACACCCGCACCCGGCATCGAGTGCACCGCAAAGTTGTCGAGAAGATGCTGCAATCGTCCCGGCCCGACTTTGTCATCCACACAGGCGATCTGGTAGGCGACGGGCGAGATGCGGATCAATGGATCAAGTTTTTCGAGATCGAAAATCCTTTGCTGAGACAGGTGGTCTTTTACCCCGTATTGGGTAACCACGAGAGAAACAGCCCATACTTTTACCGTTTTTTCGATCTCACGCAACCATACTACTGCTGGCGCTGGGGTGGGGCGCATTTCATAGCGTTGATGAGTGACGTGGGGCACTGGGCCGAAGACGCGGCTGCCCGGCAACGGCTCTGGACCGAGCAGGCAACGTGGTTGGAGCGCGAACTTACCAACCATGGCGCGGGGACTCTATCCTTTGTCGTCATGCATCACCCGCCTTTTACCGCCGTGCGCCGACGCCAGCGAGAAACACCGATAGTGCAGCAACTGGTTCCCATGTTCGAACGGTACCGCGTGGCGGCGGTATTCTGCGGGCACGACCACAATTACCAGCATCACGTGGTACACGGGGTGCACTACATCGTCACTGGTGGCGGAGGGGCGCCCCTCTACCCTACGGATGCGCCGGTTGCTGGTGTCACCAAATTTGCGTGCTCAGTCGAGAATTTCGTGCGGGTGAAGGTGGTCGGAGGGCGACGCGCGATGGTGGAAGCCGTGGCGCTAGACGGGTCTGTGCTGGAGCGTTTTGAGGTCCCTTGAGCTGTCCCTCGCCTGGGTGGGTTTCCCGTTCCAGGCTGGTACCGCGAAGAGCGGGTTGGTTGTCGTCGGGTGGATCACTGCACCGCCTGCGTAGGCACGCTTGTGATTTCGAAGCTGGCCGAACAACGCAGCGACCGTTGCACCGCAGTCAGCCACGCCTCTAATACATAACGGCCAGGGGGCAAGGCATTGCCAGCCGAGTCCGTGAGAGGGAGTTCGATGAGGTAATTTTTCTCACCGAATCCCAATATCTCCCATTGAACCACGGGGAGGAACGCTTTACCTTCGGACCATCGCCGAACTACACGCCCCGAAGCATCGCGGATTTCCGCATCGAAGTGTTGGGAACTGGGGAACTCTAGACGCACCGCGGGTAGGTAATGGTTGCTCAATGTCAATCGTGCGCGCAAAGTCGGAGCGGGGCCGCCGGCAGCGTGACGGTAAGTGTGTTGGTCGAGGGCCAGTGAAAGCTGGAGTTCCGGCGCGCGCACGTATGTGACTCCGCCGAGCCTTGCGTAAACGAGCTCGTCTGTGGCCGGCCCGGCTATCGTCGCACGACTGCGTAGAATCAGGCCGACGTAGGGCAGGTAAAGCTCTCGCAGGAGGCCAGCATCGGCACAGCTGGGCTCGTAGCGAACCTCCAGTGCGTTCTGGAACTCGCCGATCGCACCCTGAAACTTAGCCTGGCGGGAGACAATTCGGCCGAGCCGGGTGCAGGGATCGATCTCGCTGACCCAATTCTCGCCGACCGGAGCTGCGAAATCTACCCAAAGTTTTTCCCGCTGTGCGGTCTGGTCGTATTCGAAAAGCTGGCCCTCCGACGATAGCCGAAGCAGGAACTCGCGGCGAGGATTGTCCTGCTCGATGTGGGCGTAGTTGTGTTGCCCGATCGTAACGAAGCCAGTGACAGTCCAGGTGGTGAAGGTGACCGTGCCGCGGAATTCCCGTCGGTAGATCCATTGGTTGGATAGTTGCAAGGGGAAGTAATCAGGATGGAAGCCGTAAAGGCTGGCGACGCACATCAGCGTCATGAGTACCGAGTGCGGGAACACCGCGAGGCTTCGCCCGCGTTCTGCCTTCCCGTAACCCCACGTGCGACCCACTCGCTCGCTTGCCATTACCGTTGCTGTTGCTGCTGTTGCGGTGGATTGCGCCGTGCGTCGGGTTGTGTATCCAGTGCGGACGGGCCCTGAACCGGCGCGATGGTCACTTCCGCCGTGGCGCCCGTGGCGGCCGAACCCGCTGCGCCCGGCACGGTGATCGGCGTCGTAGGCCTCAGTGGCTCTGAAGCAGGAGTGCCAGACTTAGCTGCCTCACGAACATCCGGGCTCTTGCGGAAGGCCCCCCAGAAACGGCTCCACAGCCCAGGTTGCTGTTTGTTCTCCAGGTCGTACTCCATCCGGGCCAAGGCCACAGGATCGGGTTCAGGGATCTCGGCTTCAAGCTCGCGCAGTCGTCGTTTCGCCTCATCTGCGAGGGGGCTCAACGGATAGTCACGCACGATGCGCTGCAGTGCTGCGATGGCACGATCCTGGAAACGCGAACCCAGCCGCTCGTACGCCTGGGCCACATGCCAGAGTGCTTGATCGGCCTTGCTGAACAGAGGGTAATGATTCACCAGGTTTTCCAGCCGGTTCACTGAAGCGGCGTAGCTTCCTTTTTTGAAGTAGAACTCGCCTACCCGGAACTCGCCTTCCGCGATGACCTCTTGGATCTCCCGCAGGCGCTGCTCCATCTCGGCCACGTGCACGCTGTTGGGGAACTGCTCCATCAGCAACCGGCATTCTTCATCAGCCCGGACCGCGTGTGTGGGATCCCGGTCGGGCTTTTCCATCTGGCGATAGTGGATCATGCAGATCTTGGCCTGGGCCTCTGCGGCTTCTTCGAGGTTCGGATAGAAAAGGATGAAATCCTTATACTCCGCTTCGGCTTGCGCGAGCCCGTGAGAACCACCTTCGCGGAACCAGCTGTCGGCCAGGGCGAGCTTGGCTCGCGCCAGATACTCGCTGGTGTCGTACGTGTTGATCAACGTCTGCAGTGTGAGGCGCGCTACTTGATATCGCCCTTTTTCCAGGTCCTCGATGGCCTTGTCGAAGAGAACCTTGTCAGGTTGTGCGGTCTCGCGGGTGATCGGGTTTTCGTATTTAATGCGCCTGAAACAGCCGGTCAAGCTGACCACGACGAGCGCGGCCAGGAACAACCGGTGGTAGCGAGCCATACTTCCCTCCCCGCGTGTTCCTTTCAGGCCCGGAGCGCCGCGGCTTGTGCCGCTACTCGCTGCATTTCTGCGACGGTGGCGGCGGGATCCGGGCTAAGAAACACCTTCGATCCCGTTACTACCCAGTCTACTCCTGCCCGTACCAGCTCCGGTAGGTTTTCTACGGTGACGCCCCCATCGACCTGGATGCGAAAATCCAGTCGGCGCGCGGCCCGTTCGCGGTCCAGTTGCTCGATCTTGCGTAGCATGCCCGGGATAAACTCTTGACCACCGAAGCCTGGGTTGACAGTCATCAATAAAACGTAGTCAACGAGCTCTAGCACGTAATCCAGCGTGGTGAGTGGAGTGGCTGGATTCAACACCACGCCCGCCCTGAGGCCTGCCGCGCGGATGCTCCGCAACGTCCGATCCAGGTGCCGGCAGGCTTCCTGGTGGACGGAGATTTGATCGGCTCCCGCTTCGATGAAGCTGGGAATGTGCCGGTCTGGATCTTCGATCATCAGATGAACGTCCAGCGTAAGGGCGGTGGCTTTGCGAATACAGCGGACAACAGGCGGGCCGATGGTGATGTTGGGCACGAAGTGCCCGTCCATGATGTCCAAGTGGAGCATGCGGATGCCTGCTTTCTCGACGCGGGCGATCTCCTCTGCTAGGCGGGCGAAATCTGCCGACAGAATCGAAGGGATAATTTCGATCATCGAGCGATAGTTCACTCCGATGATATCACGGCGGCGAAAAATCCATCGCCCGCGTCCACGCCTGGAATCCGGCGCGCCAGATACTCGATGCGGAAGCGGGCATCGGCTTCTTCTAGTGCTTCGGAGACGACCTGTTCTCCCTCCTCGTACTCCAGCGAGCAGGTTGAGTAAACCAATACTCCCCCAGGTGCCAGGACTTCCAACGCCGTGCGAAGCAACTGGACTTGCCGCTTGTGGTGTTGCTCCAGTTGTTCGGGTACCAAGCGCCACTTGATTTCTGGATTGCGAGCTAAGGTACCCGTTCCCGAGCAGGGTGCATCGAGCAGGATTCGCGGGAAGTTCGTACGAAACGGCAGTGGCTTGAGCGCATCCAGGGCGATGCGTGTTGCTGGGATACCCTCCATTTGTACTAGCTTGCGGAAATTCCGGTCGCAGGCGATCACCGAAGGGGTGATCTCGAGCGCTTGGGCAGTCTTGTTGCCGGGTGCAGCGCAGAGGTCCAGTAAGGTCGTGCCGGGTTGAAGGTCTAACAAGGTGACGACCCACTGGGAGCTGATGTCCTGCCGGCGAAACGGGCGGGCGTCACCCTCGAGCAACAGGTAACAACCAGGGATCTCCGTGGGCTCCACCTTCTTGCCGGCGAGTTCACTTTCCCGCCCGGGCGGTACACGGATATACGTTTTGGGCGGCTCGAGGAATACACGAGCGATGCGCTCGGCACCCTCTGGCCCGTAAAACTTAGACCAGCGTTCAAACAGCCAGTCCGGTACCGATAACTCGACCGCACGGTTCGGCCACGGGATTGGGTCGCGGTTAACCTTGCGCAAAACAGCATTCACGAAGCCTGCGGCAGAACGCTTGTGTGCATGCTTGACCAAATCGACGCTTTCGCTGACTGCCGCGTGAGGCGGGATGCGATCTAAGAAGCATAGCTGGTAGATTCCGAGTTCGAGCGCGATGCGGACTTCTCGGTCGAGGCGGTCCGCGGGTTCCCCTGAGAAGTATTCGATGAGGTGATCGAGCTGCCGTTTTCGTCTGAGGACGCCCAGCACGAGCTCTTCGGTGAGGGCTGCGTCACGGGAGGACATCGTTTTGGTGCGGGCGTACAACAGATCCGCCGCGTAACCGCCGCCTTCGACCAGGCGCAAAATCTCGAAAGCCTTTTTCCTGGCAGGAGTCACGGGAGGGCCAGGCGTACCGCCTCACTTACTATGGTAGGGGAGGCGCAAGTGACGAAGGCCGAGCGGGCTTTGGTTCGCCGGGTAGGGCAGGCCATAGGGCGTTACGGGATGATCCGCGATGGAGACCGAGTGGCAGTAGCGGTCTCCGGCGGGAAGGATTCGTTGTCCTTGCTAGAAGCCCTGCGTATCTTGCAGCGGCGCGCACCGGTGAAGTTCTGGTTGTGCGCGTTCACCATTGAGCAGGGAAAGTTCTTGAGATCCATTGAGCCGTTGGCCGAATACCTCGAGAATAAAGGCATCCCGTGGGTTGCGTTTTACGACTTACCTTCACGGCGGCTACTAGAAGCGGTGCCCGATCACGGCTGCGATTTGTGTAGCCGGTACCGCCGGCGCGCCTTGTACGAGGTAGCGGCGGCGTTAGGAGTCAACGTGATCGCGCTCGGCCACACCGCCGATGATTTCTGCGAGGCGTTGTTACGGAACGCACTGTTTATAGGGCGTCTGGCGGCGCTACCTCCGGTGGCGTACTCGCGCGGCGGCGACTTCCGGCTGATCCGCCCTCTAGTGTTCGTCCCCGAGACGCTAACCAGCGAATTCGTGAAAGCCATCGGGGCTCCGGTTGTGCCGTGTGGGTGCTCGCAAAAAACTGGCACGATCAGACAGGCTGTGCGCGCAATCATTGCCCAGCTGGAAAAGGATTTCCCATTGGTCAAGCACAACCTGCTGACCGCAATGTCCCGTGTGGAGCTGCACCGCCTTTTAGATCCGCGGTATCTGTCTGGGCTGGCTGGTGAAGGGGCGGCGGAAGATGAGACTGAGACAGCTGTACCCCAGGCGGGCTCAACCCCGGCGCTGCGTGAATTCTAGAGTCCACTCACCTTGCGCAGAAGGTGTCCGAGCGCGGAGCAGAATACGATAAACCTTCGGGCCCCAACTGCGTTCGAGACGAGGATCATCGACGGCTCTTTGTTCAATGTGGACCCCGAATTGGTTTACTGGGTAACGAATCACTACCGGGGCACTAGCTCCGGGCGGTCCTTCGAGTTCCAGGACACCGTCGGAGACTGGCTTGATTGGCCAGGGAGTGATCAGGCTTTGAACTAGCTCCCGCGGTGTGGACCGGCACACGAATCGGTCGGTCAGCAAGACCGTGTTCGAGCGGCGGTCCAGAACGAGTTGGCGAAGCCAACGCTGCACGCCAGCCTCGGCAGGATAGGCCCCGCCGATGTCGGCTTGAAATTCGACCGTATCCCCTCGCTCCACGCAGCGCACATCTCGCGCGGCATATTGTCGTCCTGGCGCTTGCATTACTCCATTGATGGTCGGCAAGTTGTGCCAGGCCGATTGCATCGTCCAGATCTCGTATCGGGCTGGACTGAAAGTCTTTGCCGTGTACGTGCCCACGCCGACGTCGATGATGGCTGGCAAGCCATCGGCGTAGACGATGAAGTTGCCCACGTCGTTGTGATTGTGGCTCTCGGCGTTGTGCCCGCCTTTAGCGGCCACAAAAAGACCATCCGGGCTCCCTTCCTTCACCCGAGCTGTCATGACCTGGAGCCCAGGCATCCAGGCAAAGCCCACGAGGGGTTGCCCAGACGGGGCCCGCTCCAGCTCTGTCCAGCCGAAGATCGCTGGCAAGGCTCGATGGAAATCCGAACGAAATTCGTTGTCCATGCCAAATTGTTGCGCTGCCCAAGCTCCCAGGAAGCACAGTGCCGGCTGGTTGACTCGCTTGCCGTACCGGTAAAGCAGGCTCCCTTCGGGCCTGAGCTTGGGCGACGCATCGGCAAAATTCACGAAATACTCGTTATGGATGTGGACCCGCACGATATAAAGGCCCATCTGGGCGACGAGCGGCGAGGCATAAACATCGAGTTGGCCAGCTGTGGCCCAGTAGAGCAGCTCCAAACAGTCGAACAGAGAAGCCGCCGCGCGGTTCCAGTAACCTGGACCCTCATCACAGCCGCCGTCATCGGGATACCCAGCCAAAAATCGATCCAAACACCCGAGGGCTTTGTGGAGAGCTAGGTTCCGCCGATTGGGATCGCTTTCAAGCAGTAGGTTGGCAGCGATCCAGTTGGAACAGATCCATGGAGTCCAATTGTTCAGCTGGGTGCGCCGGCTCAGGCCCATCCACCAGAAGTCGTTTCGGTCTAGGCATGGATCGAGCACGCGGCGTCGTACTTCGTAAGCTATCCGCTTTCGAATCAGCGGCGACATTCGGTCCAGTTCAGGCCCGAGCAAATAATCGCACCAGGCCAACGTGGCTGCCGTATCGGCCGCGAACAGGTCCACCGTTGGCTCGCTGACGTCAGGCAATCCCAGGCCAGCCTGCTGCATGCCTAGGTGTGCGGGCGATCCCCAGTAAGACTCTTCACAGATAGACCAGATGGCATTGAGAATCGAGTCCAGATACCGGCCTTGATACTCGACGCACTCGCCAAGGACAAGATCGCGCAGAAGGGCTCTTCTTTGGGCTCGGGCTTGATCGGCCCTTTGACGATCTCCCGTGCGCACGAAGTCGAGGAAGTATGTGGCGGGCAGCTGTGGCCAGCTCGTAGCCAGAGCCCTCTCGGCCAGTTGCGACAGGTGCCGCCGGACGTTAGCCGGAAGGCTAGACCAGCGCTCACGGCTTCGAGCTGGAGCAAACGGGGTCCACTGGTCTCTGGGGATCACGATCTTGGCCAGTACGTCAGGCGGGAATTTCTCGCCCAGTGCAGGCCGCTGCGATGCGGCGCTCGGGGAAGTCTGAATGCTTCCCATCAAGGTTACCCCGGAAAGCTTCAACAGATCACGCCGGGTCCAATCCAGAACTGGACTCATGATAGCCTCCTGGCTCGCTGCCCGCTTGGATGTTGGTCTGGCAGGGGCAGTGCGGCCGTGACGTCTATGATAAACGCGAGGAAGTGTGGGTCGAGGGCCGCAGATTCGTGGTGGCCTTCGTGTGGGCGAATCAGGGAGTTTGGAGCAACTCTGCGGCGCAGCCTGTGCGGTTGAGCTTGGAGACGGCCCACAGGGTTGCCGCGGCGCCAGCTTTTGCGGAGCAGAACCGTTGGACAATTAACATCGCAGTTGTCGACGCGGCGGGCCACCGGATGTACTTGGAGCGAGGTGACGGCGTGCCGCTCGCCAATCTAGAAGTGGCGATCGCGCAAGCTCGTTGGGCTGCTCCGTGCCGGACACCTACTCGGGTGCTCCCGGAGCAAGCAGCTGAGGTCGGGCTTTATGTGCCCGCCCTGCCGAACCTGATCCCCTTCGAAGAGGGTATCGCGCAGGTCACGAACGATGGGGGATCGGGACAGGGGTTTCCGGACTGACAGCTCAGCAAAACGGATTGATCGCCGAGGCTGGCCTGAACACGTTGCAGCGTGGGGTTTAGTTGACCAGAGCTCACATCATGGCGGTGGCGAGCACGCAAATCCATCCTGCGCGAGAGGGTTGAACACCAGCCTCGCTACAATCGAATACTGAGCCTCGTTGGTCTCTCCATGACCCATTCAACCGGAGCGGGGATCCGTGATGAAGTTGTCGGTGGCCCACCGATGATCGAAGCGGTGGGGTTGAGTAAGTTCTACGGCGACTTTGCGGCGGTCCGCGACGTGAGTTTTTCCGTGCCGCAAGGCCAAGTGGCCGCTTTTTTGGGCCCCAACGGAGCCGGCAAATCCACGACACTGAAGCTGCTGACGGGGTACCTGGCTCCAAGTGCGGGGACGGCACGGATAGCGGGCTACGATGTCTTCGAACAGCGGCTCGAGTGTGCTGCCCGGCTTGGGTATCTTCCGGAGAACGGGCCCCTGTATCCGGATATGACCCCACTCAGCCTGTTGCGCTTCTTTGGGGAAATGCGGGGATTGAGTGGGCAGCGCTTGCGCCAGCGCCTGGACTACGTGATTGCGCTGTGCGACCTCGAGGAAGTCCTGGAAAAGTCCATTTCGAAGCTTTCCAAGGGCTACCGGCAACGGGTCGGTATGGCCCAGGTGTTGTTACATGAGCCGGACGTGTTGATCATGGACGAGCCTACCACCGGGCTTGATCCAAACCAAATCCGCGAGGTCCGCAAGGTCATACGTGAGCTGGGCCGCACAAAGACGATCCTATTGTCCACGCATATCCTCCAAGAGGTGGAAGCCGTGGCAGACCGGGTCATTGTGATCAACGACGGGCGAGTGGTCTTTGACGGGCTGCCTTCTGAGCTGGTTGCCACCTACGGTTCCATGGAGCAGGCCTTCTATGTGCTCACCGGTGCGGAACCGGTCAAGGAGGAAGCATGCCCCGGCACGGACGCGTGATCCTGGCGGTCTTCAAGCGGGAGTTCTTCAGTTACTTTCGCAACCCCACGGGATATGTTTTCATCACCTTGTTCGTGTTCCTGAGTGCGGTCGCCGCTTTTTGGCAGGAGGAATTTTTCCTAGCCAACCTGTGCAACTTGGACCAGCTAAACCGCGTGTTCCCGTACTTGCTGGTCTTCTTGGTGCCCGCGATCACTATGGGGCTCTGGGCCGAGGAACGCAAGCAGGGGACGGAGGAATTGCTGCTGACGTTGCCTGCCAGCGACGGGGCGTTGGTTTTGGGCAAGTATCTTGCGGCGGTGGGGATTTACACGGTGGCGCTGCTTTTCTCACTCAGCCATGTGGTGGTGTTGGCCTTCCTGGGGAACCCCGACCCCGGCCTGATGGCTGCCACGTACTTTGGGTACTGGCTTGCGGGGTTGGCCTTGCTATCCCTAGGGTTGTTGGCCAGCCAGCTCACCGACAACCTGACGGTGGCTTTCATTTACGGCGGTTTGTTGTGCAGCGTGCCGGTGTTTCTGTGGCACGCGGGCACTTTGGTGACGGGGCGGTGGCAGCGGATCGCCGAGCAGCTATCTGTGCCAGGACAGTTGCGCGATCTGACCGCTGGCGTCTTGACGCCCTCGGCCGTGGTGTACTTCCTTTCACTGGGGTTGGGCGTCTTATACGTCTGTGTCAAGCTGGCCGGTCGACATCGTTGGCCAGCACGGCCTGGAAGCCCCAGGCTCGGTTGGCACGTGCTGATTCGCGCTTTGGCCCTCGTCGTTTGCGTGGGCTCGTTAACGGTGCTCGCAGGGAGCTGGAATCTGCGGCTGGATCTCACGTCCGAGAAGATCCACTCCTTGTCCGACGAGACTCGTAAGCTGATCGCCAGCTTGGATCCGCAACGGCCAGTGTTCATCGAGGCGTACTTGAGCCCCGAAGTGCCCCGGCCTTACATTCAGACGCGGCGTAACCTGATCAGCTTTCTGCGCGAGTTTTCCGCTTTGGGCCGGGGACGGATCTACACACGAATCGTGGAGACCGTGAAATACTCGCCCGAGGCCAGGGAAGCTCGCGAGCGCTATGGCATCGAGCCCCAACGGGTGCCAGTAGCTGAAGAAAGCGGCACTGCCACCGAAGAGATTTTCATGGGCCTGGTATTTCGCTGTGGTGGGGAGGAGTTCGTACTGCCTTTTTTCGACCGCGGGTTACCGGTCGAGTACGAGCTCATGCGATCCATCCGCGTGGTATCCCAAGCCAAGCGGCGCAAGGTGGGCATCCTGGACACTGAGGCGCGGTTGTTCGGTGGCTTCGATTTCGAGTCCAAACGCCAGTATTCCGAGTGGGCGATCGTTGCGGAACTCAGAAAACAGTATGAAGTGGTTCGGGTGGCGCCGGAGCAGCCTTATCCAGAAGGTCTGGACGCGCTGATCGTCGTGCTGCCAAATACGCTGGGTCCGGAAGCTATGCAACGCCTCGTCGACTACGTACGGGCCGGACGCCCGGTCTTCCTGCTGTTGGACCCGTTGCCGGCTTTCAATCTGGATCTATCGCCGAGTCTTGGGGGGCTTGGGCGGCGGTCGGACGTAGGCCCGCTGATGGAGACTTTGGGCGTTCGTTGGCAGCCGGATCGGCTGGTTTGGGATAACTACAACCCCCATCCTGCACTGCGCCAGTTGCCGAAAGAAGTGGTCTTCATTGGTCGCGGTAACCGCGCACCCATGCCGTTCCAGGAGGCCGACGAGATCACTTCAGGTTTGCAAGAGGTGGTGTTGATCTACGCTGGCACCTTGCAGCCGGCTCCAGGCCGCGAGGATAGCTTCGTGGCGCTCATGACCACCGGCCCCGACTCGGGATTGCTGAGGTGGGATCAAGTGGTGCGGCCCACGCTGTTCGGT
>JAUQPO010000001.1:5000-41452 GCA_030550335.1 Acidobacteriota bacterium | reverse complement strand
CCTAGAGTCACACCAGTGCGGGAAAAATCAGCCCTCAAGCGTTCCCCGGCGGTCATCGGGCGCAAGGGGTTCTGAATTTCCGAGCTCTGGTCCGCGAACAGGGGACCTGCAGGTTTGGCTACCAGCTCAGCTTCCCAGAGGGCGGCCCGGCGGTGAGCGTGGGTTCCATGTAGCAACGAGTTCAACGCTCCCGCTTCGGCCAGTGCAACCAGTTCATCTCGCTCTAAAACTGGCACTCGCGCCACCAGGTCGGCAATGCTGGCGAACGGGGCTCGCAGGCGTTCGCGGGCAATTGCTTCGGCCACTTGCCGCCGCAGGCCTTTGATGTAATTCAACCCCAAGCGGACGACCTTTTCTCCACCGTGATCTTCCACGGTGCAGATTACGTCAGAACGATTGACATCCACAGGTTTGAACCGAACACCATGTCGCTGGGCATCTTTGATGATCGTTGCTGGATGGTAGAAGCCCATGGGCTGATTGTTCAGCAACGCCGCAGTGAAGGCAGCGGGGTAGTGGACTTTCAAATAGGCGCTGGCATAACAGAGCAGGGCGAAACTGGCTGCGTGGGACTCCGGGAATCCATAGAGGGCAAAAGACGTGATGGCGCGTACGATCTCCTCTTGCGCCTTGGGGTCGATACCTTTTCGGGTCATCCCCTCCCGGAGTTTTTGCTCGATCTCCTTCATGCGGCGCTCGGAGCGTTTGAAGCCGAAGGCCCGACGCAATTGTTCAGCTTCGCCACCGCTGAAACCGGCTGCGGTCATGGCGATGCGTAGCAGCTGCTCCTGGAAGAGTGGGACGCCTAGCGTTCGCTTCAGGATGGGTTCGAGCGATGGGTGAGGGTAGGTGACCGGTTCCAGGCCTTGGCGGCGGCGTAGGTACGGGTGCACCATTTTGCCGACGATCGGCCCAGGCCGAATGATGGCAACCTCGACGACCAGATCGTAAAAGCATCGAGGTTTCAATCGGGGCAGACAAGCCATTTGCGCACGGCTTTCTACCTGGAACATCCCGATGGTGTCTGCCTTCTGCAAGGCTTCGTAAACCTTGGGATCGTCCTGCGGTAGGTGCGCTAGATCCACCTCTTCTCCGTAAACTTCCCGGATGATCTTCAGCGAGTCTTCAAGCACCGCCATCATGCCCAGGCCCAGCAGGTCGACCTTGATAATGCCCATGTCGGCGCAGTCTTCCTTGTCCCACTGGATGACCACGCGGCCAGGCATGGTGGCTGGCTCGAGTGGCACGATCGCGTCCAACTGGCCTTGACAAATAACCATCCCGCCGGAGTGTTGGCCTAGGTGACGGGGTAGGTCCTGAATGGCTTCGTAGAGTCGCAGGAAATGCCGCAATCGTGGCTGGTTTGTGTCGAGGCCTGCCTGGCTGAGTCGGCGCTCCGGTGTATCCTCGGGGTCTTCCCACGCATGTGCCGCCAGGATCTTCGATAGCCGGTCCAACAGCGGCGGCTCGAATCCGAGAACTTTCCCCAGATCGCGAGCGGCCGATCGTTCGCGGTAGGTGATCACGTTGGCCGTCATAGCGGCCCCGAACTTCCCATAGCGCTGGTACACGTACTGGATGACCCGCTCGCGCTGTTCGCCGCTGGGTAAGTCTAGATCGATATCCGGCCACTCGCCCCGCTCTTCCGAGAGGAAGCGTTCGAACAACAGATCCATCCCCACAGGATCGACTGCCGTGATCCCCAGCGCATAACACACAGCGCTGTTGGCCGCCGAGCCACGTCCCTGAACCAGGATGCCCTGCTCCCGGCAAAAACGAACGATGTCCCAAACGATCAGGAAGTAGCCTGCCAGATCCAGCTTCTCAATGACCGCCAGTTCGTGTTCGATCTGGCGTTGCGCCCGCTCATGATAAGGCCGGTAACGTTGCCGGGCACCTTGATCGACGAGCTTGCGTAGCAGGGAGTTCATGGTTTCGCCTGGGGGTGTCGGGTACTTGGGAAACTGATAACCAAGGTCCTGCAGGGTGAATTCAATCCGGTCAGCCAACTCTCGCGTGTGAGCGATGGCTTGCGGGAGGTCGGCGAATAAGCGGGCCATTTCCTCAGCCGACTTGAGGTGTCGTTCGGAATTGCGAGCCAGTAAGCGCCCGGCTTCTGCCAACGTCGTTTTGTGTCGGACGCAGGTCAGTACATCCTGCACCTCGCGGTCCTCCGGGCGGGCGTGGTTGACGCCATTGGTGGCAACCAGTGGCAAGTGCCAGATTTCGGCAAGTTCGACCAGAGTGCGGTTGCGCGCTTCCTCTGCCCGGTCGTAATGTCGCTGGAGCTCCACATATAGGTTGGACCGGCCGTAGATGGAGACCAGGCGACCCAAGCACTCATGTGCGCGTTCCAGACCTTCCTGCAGGGCGACTGCGAGAACTCCTTCTTCGCCCCCGGTAAGACAAATCAGTCCTTCGGCGTGTTCTTCGAGATCTTCCCAGCTAGCCGCGGCCTGGCCTTTTGGCGCACGCAGCTTCATCCGGCTGATCAGCCGGCAGAGATTCTGATATCCCCTGCGGTTCTGGGCCAGCAAACCGCACCGGCCCCCGACAGCCATGGTCACTTCAGCTCCTATCAGAGCTCGGATCCCCACCTGGCGCGCAGCCATGTGGAACCGCACGGCTCCCGACAGACTGTCTCGATCAAGAATGGCTAGGGCAGGAAGTCCTAAGTCACTAGCCCTTTCCACCAGCGTCTCCGGCAGCGAAGCCCCTTCCAGAAAACTAAAAGCTGAGCGGGCGTGTAATTCGACATACTGGCGAGGGTGTTCAGTCATAGACCCCATCCACGAACCACTGCTTGGATGCCAGCTCCTGGTAAATGCGGTAGGTTCCCCCGCTGGTCAACGCTACGTCCCATTCGTCCCGGGCCCAACGTGTTTCGGCCCACCAATCCCCAGAAGAACGCCACGGACCGGCCGCTTCGAGCACCATGCCCGTGATGCGTCGGGCAGCTACATGATGAGGACGTCCTTCTTGGCAAGAGACCCTGGCTGGTAAAGGTGGACGAAACCGGCGAAGTGCGGCGGCCACAGGGCTGGCAGGCAGCTGCGAAGGAGAAAAACGCGGCGGTGCAAACGGGCGCAGCCGAAAGGCGTCTGGCCGGTGAGTGTTGAGCAGCTCCGGCGAGCCTACCTGTTCTGAGCCTACCAACTTCGCTAATCGGGCTAGGGTGAGTTGGAGTTTCTGAGGTTCGGGCGCAGGAGGATAGAACAATCCTTCTTGAACGGTGCGAGGCTGTACGGGCCGCAGCCACAAGCGCACTTTCCGAATTGGGGCAGATGGAGGATGGGTCTCCAAGGCAAGCTGCAGGAGCTTCAATAACGGTTTGCTTTCTGCTTGCGGCATCGCCAGCTCGATGGTGCGGTGATACGTTAGCCCCCGTTCCAGTTGGAGTTCAAGTCCAACCTGACCGGCGGCCAGGAAGTTGGCGCACAATCGGCTGCACAGTTGCTGAAGCATTTGTCCGAGCAGGAACAACAACGGCTCCAGCGTGTGCAACGGCTCTTCGAGGTCTTGTTCTTCGACGTACTCGGGTTCTGGACGTTGCACTCGCAAGGGCCGGTGCAGGCGTCCGTGCACCTGTAAGTAGAGTTCTACTGCAGCGGGTCCCAGGCGTTCCGCCAGCCCTGCCAGAGGCAAAGCCGCAAACTCCCCTATGGTATGGATGCCCCAACTCTGCAAGACTTCTAGCAATTTGGGAGGGAGGGAAATCCGTTCTATAGGGATCGATTCCAGGACCTCGACCTCCCGGCCGGGAGGGATGAGAGTGACTCCAGGGAGATGCTTGGCAGCTAGGATCGCCGTGTCTGGGGTTCTGGCTATAGCCAGTTGAGCGTGAATGCCCCGTTCTGAACCCCGCCGGGCAATCTCAGCGGCAATCTGCGGGGGCTCACCTATTAACCGGCGTAGGCCGGTTATGGGGAACACCACGGTTTCTGGGTCCACGATCTCCACCACAGGTGCGAACGCATAGGCAAGTTCTACCAACCTTTGCTGTTCCTCCGGTCCTGAACCACTGCGGTGTAGGCAAGCATACATGGCTTGATCCCTCGCGTCACTCCACTTGCGCTTCCCAGCAAAGAGTCCGAGGCGATCCAGGCTTTTTCAAGGTGGTTTGAAAACGCATGGCTTGAAGCAGCCGGAACGGGCGAGTGCCGGACCAGATGGGCGTGGCCCATTCAAATTCCAACCAACAAGTCGAGGCCAGGCTGGCTTGAGCCAACTCGGTCACGACTAAGAACATAGCGGGCGTGCGGTGCACGGCCCGCTGGAAGCGGAACCAGTAGGAAAGAGGCACGTGCTGTAAGAGTTTGGGCGGGGCACCCGACAGGTCCAAGCACACAATCCCAAACCCACCGGCGTGCACTACGAGGTCTGCAGCTTTGAAAGCCGCAGGAAGATCCGCTTGGGTGCGGATCCACAACAGGCGGTCCAGCTGAACACCGGCACGGGCCGCTGAGAGGGGGTCGAAGGCGTGGAAAGGATCGACGAGTGCAACCAATTCCCCTTGGCGTGTGGCCTGGGCCAACAGGGAATGAAGCAGGGTGGTGCGGCCGGAGCCACAGGGGCCCGAGAGTTCGGAGAGGGCACCGCGGGGTAGGCCGCCGAGGAGGGCGTCGAGGGGTGCGATCCCGGTGGGCAGGGTAGGCAGTGGGGGCTGGTGGTGAGGGAGGGCGGCAGCGGTGGTGAGGTAGAGAGGTGCGGCCATTTTCGCCTTTTATTCGCCATCCGTTATTCTACGCTTTTTCTTCGCCTGCCGCAACCTCAGAATTTTCCCACCCCTTTACCCCCCATTCCTCAGCCGCCTCACCCTTCCTCTATCAGCCGGAAACCCATCAGGCGCGTGGTCGTCTCCAGCAGGGTTCGCCAGTCACCGTAAACCGTGACCCGATGCCAGCCCCAACCCCAGTCCGCTGCCAGCTTCCGAGCGTCTCGCACCTGAACCGCTAGTTTGGTCCGGCAAGCACGATCCTCGTCGATGTTGGCTACCGTACGGCCTTGGTGGAACACCACCAGCTTCTGGCTCGGGATCACCTTCAAGGTAGTAGTCATCTCGCCTAGGGGCATCAGCGAGCGCACGGACGCTCCCTTGCGGTCCTCCGAGTGGCTCCGGATGTGGTAGGGATTGGCTCTACCCGACGGGCCGTACACCTTACTGGGAGCTACACAGTGAGCGTAGATCACCTGATTCGTAGCCATGTCGATGACCGGGTCGGAGATGTAACCCGGCCGGCCAGTCAAGTAGCTCATCAGCAGCATGGTGGCCGCGGATTCCAAATCCGCCTCGCAAGCACCCACCAGCCCATCGTTGTTCAGCTGGAAGAATCCCAAGCATGGGTAGGCTGGTAGCTTCCCGCTGTAGAACAATGTGAGGCAGTCGACAGCGATCGCCTGAGCTTGATGTTCGCTTAAGAGCGCGCTCATGGCCAGGTACATGCGTGCTGAGCGTTCGATCTCTTCGGTAGAAGGTTCCACGACTTTCTTTGCCTCCCGGATCCACTGCCGGGCCCAGGGCCGAGCGTCGTCAAGCGATGCTCTCTCATAGGCCGCGTTCAGCCGGTCGGGTGCAACGGCTTGTACCGTGAGCCCCAGGGTTTGCCGGTAGAGGTCGGCTGCCTGGCTGATATCACGGTCTACGACGTCGAGCAGAGTCGAGGCTCGAAGTTTCTTCAGAGCTTCGAAGGCGCGTAACGCTATCGCTACATCCTCGATGCGCGACGAAGCCACGCCTGCGACTGGCATGCCTTTGCGCAGCGCCTCGGCGTATAGACCCAGGAATTGACCGGTACCACCGTACAGATCGTCCACGATCAAGGTGGGTCGCCCTGAGAAAGCTACTGGGCGCCCGGCATTGGAAGGCAGCCCGAGTAAGTAGAGTACGTAGCCATCAACGGAATTATGCTGAGCGAGGATCGGTTGAGCCTGTTCGGCGGTCTGGGCGCTGGCCGCAACGAATTCGATTCCAGGGCATGCCCGTTCGAGAGCCGCCAGCAACGTTTTTTTGCGGCCTTCAAAGTCAAAGCCTTTGTATGGCCAACCCTCGACGTTGGGATCGGGGTGAGCAAACAAGACCAACAAGCGGGGCTTGACTTGGGGCATGAGTTTGCTGGCCGTGGCGATGGGAGCGGTGGCGAGTGCAGGCCACGGGCAGAAGGCACAGGCGCTGGTCGCTAAGAAGGTTCTCCGGGTTAGCAGAGTGGATTGGGGATTGGTTCCCATGGTTGGAAAGCCTCCAGGCTGATTCTATGTCGTTTGCCGATCCCACAGGGCATTGGGTGGCAGGTCACCAGAGAATCGGATTGGGGCTAAGTGAAGTCTGCCAGGTTCTCGGCGATGCAGTTGGATCGAGCCAAGCCACTCCTGAAGCAGGTTCCCCACAGCACGAGTTTGGGAGTACCGTGTCAAAGCTCGCTGCCGCCGTTCGTCGCAGGTGCCTCACAGCAAGGGTTGGGGACACAACCCCGCCATGACGGTAACCAAGCACGGGTGGTAGCAGCGGAGGAAAGCCCATTGGGCTGCTGCCTCAGGGGTCATGCCTTGCTCGATGAGCAACTGTTCGAGGAACTGTGCTCCATAGGTTCCGTCTGGATCTTGCGCAGCTGCCAACGCTCGCCAGGCGCTGTCGGTCATGAGCATCTCCTCGGGCAACCCGAGGCAGCGTTGAGAGAGGGCGAGTTCGGCCACCAGGTCCCAGTGTTCCACCTGGATCAAGGGCCGTTGAAGAGCTTGGAGGGTCTTTGCTAGGTGTTCGCGCTCTTCGGGTTGGAGGACGGCATCTGGACGCCTGCCAAAGTGCGTGAGATAGAAGACGAGGTGAGTGAGGTCGTAGATGGCCGGGACGTTTAGGTGCTTGGGGTCGCATTGGCCGAGGTCCCGTAGGGACTCAAAGAACTCTCGAGGCGTGGGGAGCTCATGAGCCAGCCCCGCGTAGTCAGCGAAGTAACGCAATTCGAGCAGGCGCACTTTCGGGCGTGGTGCATGGGCCACGCTGCGGGTTTCGAAGACCTTTTGTAGCTCGGCCAGCGGGAGGATCGTTTCCGCCAGTTGGCGCGGCAAGGCTAGCCACATCAGCAAGTGGCCAGTGAATGCTTGTGGGGGTCCTGTGTAGATGAACCGATGGAGTTCTGGTCGCTGGTAAGCAGCATGAAGGACTTGCTGGATTCGGTGGAGGAATATTCGGAGTTCCGCGTTGAGGTTCTCTTGTTGTTGCAGTTCGAAGCCCAGCAGGGCGAGCTCGGCTAGGGCCGTTTGCCTAGCCTGGCTCGCCCCATCAGGGCAGACGAATGGGTTGAAGTGGTGGAGCTGACTGTTCAACCATCTGAGAGCCTTGGCGACGACTGGGCGCGCATCGGCTGCGGTTTGGGCAAAGGCCTCACGCTGTGCCGGCCGTGGTGATGGCATTTGCCTCGCCCGGGTTACGATTCGCCTCGGCCCTGGAAAATTGCAGTCGCTCTCCGGACTCACTGGGGCCGAGGCCGCTCAGCAGGAGTTCTTTCGAACTTGAAAGACCGCTCAAGCTGATCCCGCACCTCTGGATCCAGCTGTTGCAAGTTAATCTTCTTGTCCCGGACGAGCTGCCGAAGCCGGTCCATTCCCAGAGCAGCTGCGTTGGAGCCGCACGCGACGATGACTAGCCAGGCATCCGGGGGCGTTTTCGCGTCCAGGCCGAGCCGCTCTAAAATTTGCTCTCGAGTCAGGACCTCCCCGTTTGGCATCACCGCCTTGGCTTGCGGGTTGATCGCTCTGGGTCGCCCAGCGCTCACTTGGGCAGCCGCAGGCGCCGCAAGGCCAGCGGCGAGAGTAGCCTTGAGAAAGTCTCGACGTTCAGGTTTGTCTGCCATTTTCACCCTCCTTTGGCTGATCTACTCACGGACTACCGCTTTCGGGGAGCCCAGCTTCGAGCGCCCCGTTTGCAGGAAGAGCTCCAGGTTTTCGGCGAGCGTGTGGCGGAAGACCTGTTGGAAGTGGTCACAGAAAGGCTTGTAGAGAGACCCGGTGTTGTACTCGGCGTACTGAGCGCAGCCCCCTCCGCAGGCCAGCGCGTAGGCGCAACGCTGGCACTCTTCCAGCGTGGCTATGGAGCGATGGAACCATCTGGTGGCTTGCTCCAGGTCGATCACCAGACCTTCCGGACCATCGTAGGTCCCTATGCGGCTGCAATCTTGGCCGACCGATTCCCAACAGCTATACACCGCCCCATCGGGCGCGAAGATGTACGAGGCAGTGTTGGCGCTGCAATAGACGCCTCGCAATTCGAATCGAGTCCCGTCGGTAAACACCGGACGGAGCGCCACCGTGGCGTGGAACTCCGAAGGACAGCTGTAGACGTTCTGGTAACGTCTGGTGAAGGCCGATAGTTCCCGAGCCAGGTGGTCGTTGGGGACAGTACTACGAACCTTGCCCTCGCTATTTTTGGCGTACAATGTGCTCCCATAAATCACCACGCGAGGATGGTCCGTCCAGCCACGGCTCCGGAAAAATTCCAACACCTCGCAGAAATTAGCCAGAGTTTCGGGCGCTAGGTGGACACGTAGTTGGACCTCGGCTTCTGTCTCGCTCAGGACCCGGTCGATGTTGGCCACGATTTTTTCGAAGGAAGATTCGTGCCCACGATGGATGCGCCGGCGATCGTGGATCGGTTTCGGACCGTCGAAAGTGATCTGAAGCTGCTCAATGAGTCCTGGGCCGAGCAAACCCAAGTACGCGTCCAGGTCGTGGCCGTTGGTCACTGCGGCAAATGAGTAGCCGTGTTGGAGGCCGCGCGAGACGATGTAGCTGACCACTGCCTTGATCTCGCGGTCCAAGGGCTCGCCACCGTACAGTATCAGCTGGCCTCCAGTGGAGCCGGTCGCCTGCCGCTGCAGCTGCACGATGGCCCGGTAAGCGGCGTCTACTTGGTCGCGGGTCATGACCACCTTGCGTGGTGAGGACGGCGAAGCTGCGGCCAGGTGGATCTGGTACAGGGAGTTCTGCAGCGGACGTTCAAAGCAGTACGTGCACCGGTAATTGCAGTCGAGATTGGGCACGATCAAAAACGACGGCCTCTTCGCTGCTGCGTCATGTAGCGCTGCTGCGATCGCGCACACCTGTTCCCTCTCTTGGTCAGGAGAAAGAGTCGTGAGATGCCCGCGTTCGCGAAAAGAGTCAAGTGTAGCTGCATCGAGCGCTTGTACAAGTTCCGACTCAGCCTGAGCATCGCGACTAGCCAGGACGTTCTCCAAACGAGCGCCTAGCCATTGCGGGATCCAGTCCAGCGCGCCGCTGATGCCGTTCAGCAAGGCGTAGCTACCGTCTGAGAGCGGAAAAGAAAGGATGGAATAGCTGCTGAATCTGAGCACGCCCCCTCCGTCGTTAACTCCAGCTCACTGCCCCTCTCTTGATTTCGCCCCATGCTAACACATTCACCCCAGCGAGTCAACAAAAAGGGCCTAGATAAAGAAAAATCCCTCGTCTTTACCCGCACTTTTTGAGGCACCTCACGCGTCGCCAGATCCCGGCATGCTTGCAAAAGCGCAAAATGACACAGCCCTGAGCCTGCTTCCCTCAAAGCAGGCCGAACCGACACCAGGAACCCACCCGTCCTTGGAGTGTGTTCGCGACCTTTGGGTCTGGCCACGCACTGGGCCAGCAGGAGAGATTGCACGCGCTGCGTCCGCTGTCCCGCCCTACTCAGCCCGCGAACCGTAAAGGCGCCCAAGCAACCACGCCATGTTCCTACCTAGTGTCTTCATGGTCTCCAGGCCCTCTTTGTCATGCTCCACTTCGCCCTTTTCTCGACCGATGGCTAGGGCCCAGTAACTCGACCCCGGGACGATCATCTCGTTGATGAGGAAGTAATGGATCAAGGTGTCTAACGCGTGAATCGCCCCAGCGCGGCGTACGGCAACGACCGCAGCTCCCACCTTGTGGCGGAACATCCTGTCATTTGCTCTGGCTACGTATCCGGTGCGGTCAATGAAGGCTTTCATTTCGGGCGTGACGTCCGCAAAGTACGTCGGCGAGCCCAGAAGCACGCCTTGGGCGGCGAGGATTTTCTCGATCCAGTCATTGACAGGATCGTCGGTCTGGGCGCAGCGACCGTCCTTGTTACGCCTGCATTCCTCGCAAGCGATGCAGCCGTGAATGTATCGGCCGCCAATTTGGACGAATTCCGTTTCGATCCCGGCTTTTTCCAGCTCTTCCAGCACGCACCGGAGCAATATGGCGGTGTTACCGTTTTCGCGGGGACTGCCGTTAAAGGCCACGACTTTCATAGGCCATTAGTATACGTGGCCAGCCTAGGCTCGCTGGCGGACCGGTGCTATACGAGTTAGGAGTTTGGCCGCATCCCGTGGTTCTGCGCCTGGCTGGGTCACCGCCCTGGGTTGATCGCTCAATGAGGTGAGCGCTCAGGCTGAGCAGAGCAGCGTGCGACTTGCAGTGCGTTTATTGTTCGCTGCTTGGCCGGGTCCGTCCAATCCCAGGGTCTCGAACCACTGAGCTCTGAGACGGATAACCTCCGCAAATTGCTTTCATCGGCAAGGACATTGCAGAGCGCCTAGCTCCGGTCGGTATGCTCAGGCAGTCAGCGCCGTCACTGCGAATCACCGTAGTTGGCGTTCCACCTTGGATGGCTTTCACCCACCAGTCCTTGGACGACGGCGCCAATTTCCCATTTTTCGGGGCGGCTTAGGGAGCGCTGGACCTAGGGGAGCCAGTGGACGACGAGACCCACGAGAAGGAACGCCGGAGGGCTGCGGCGAAGACACCCTCGCATCGCGTCCTGTGCCGCCCTCTGCTCGCGCGCTCCTTTTTTGCAGTCGGGGATTAGAGTACCCCATCGTAGCCATCGCAGCTCAGGCGGTGGGGTGCGTGTGGTGCGAGACGGGCCGTCCATTGGGCGTGCACAGAGCTGCCACAGTGGAATCAACATCACGCTCCTCGCTGAGGCATGTCGGTGGACGCGCGGCAGTGGGCTGTAGTGCGTTCGCAGCCAGACAGAGGACAGCGGAGCGAGAAGGGCCCGGGTTGCATAGCGGCTCCCACTGCAATAAGATCAGCTGCCGGGTGGTGGCTATGCAACCGCAGAATGGTACTCCAAACCGGATGTCAAGCCAGCTCGGGCGGCGCGAGTTTGTGTTGGGTTCTCTCGGGGCATTCACGATCGTTCCTCGCCGCGTACTGGGTGGAGCTGGCTATGTGGCGCCCAGCGACAAGATCAACATTGCGTTCATCGGCACGGGCTCACAGGGACTGCGGGTGATGCTGGATTTCTTGACCCAGCCGGATGTTCAGGCCGTGGCCGTTTGCGATCCGAACCGCTCAAGTGACGACTACCCGCAATGGAGCCCCAATGAATTTGCTAGCCGCGTGTCGAAGCTGCTCGGGGGCCGCGATGAACCTTGGATCCGGGCATTGAGCACGGACCGCAAGATCCAGCTGACCCGTCGGCTGGTGGCCACAGCGGGGGTAGCGGGCCGGGAGCCTTGCCAGAAGATCGTCAACGCTTACTACGGGTTGCAAACACGTTCCGGTAACTACGATGGATGCAAAGCGTACGAAGATTTCCGGGAGCTGCTGGAGAAGGAATCCGACGTCGATGCTGTAGTGGTGGGCACCACCGATCACCTGCATGCGGCGGTGTCGATCGCTGCCATGCGCAAGGGCAAACATGTCTTCTGCCAGAAGCCGATGACCCAAAACGTCTGGGAGGCCCGGCGGATGGCAGAAGTGGCACGCGAGACCGGCGTAGCGACTCAAGTGGCTGTGGGCAACCAGGCGTCGGAAGACACCCGGCTGCTGTGCGAGTGGATCTGGGCCGGGGCGATTGGAAAAGTGCGGCTGGTGGTGAATTGGTCGGCTCGACCTTATTGGCCGCAAGGCTTGGACCGGCCGACGGAGACGCCACCGGTGCCGGAAGGTTTGAACTGGGACTTGTGGCTTGGGCCCGCGCCTTGGCGTCCTTACCATCCCGTCTACCTGCCTTTCAACTGGCGGGGTTGGTACGACTTCGGAAGCGGCGCTATTGGCGACATGGGCTGCTACAGCTTCGACACGATCTTCCGAGTCCTCCGGCTGGAAGCCCCCGAGGTGGTCGAAGCCAGCTCCACCGAGCTTTACGAGGAAAGCTATCCAAAAGCCTGTCTGATGCGCTGGAAATTCGGGGCCCGTGGCGACATGCCTCCCGTGGAGATCCACTGGTATGACGGCGGACTCAAGCCGCCTTACATCGAAGAGCTCGAAGGCAAGCCCATGCCAGAAGAGGGTCTGCTGTTCGTCGGCGATGAGGGCAAGATCTTGTGCCAGTTCCACGGACGGAACCCACGCTTGTTGCCCGAAGCTCGCATGAAATCATTCACCCCACCACCTAAGACCCTGCCCCGCTCGCCGGGAAACGAGCGGGAATGGCTGAACGCTTGCAAAGGAGCAAAGGAGCCTTGCGGAGCGAATTTCATTTTCACGGCAAAAGTGACGGAGACCATTCTGCTCGGCAACGTGGCGCTTCGGGCTGGAGGAAGAATCCGTTGGGATCCGGCGCGGTTTGCAGTTCCCGGTCACGACTCTGCCAAGCAATTGTTGCAGCCACCAAGACGGGAAGGTTGGGAACTCTAGGCTTTCTGGTTAGTCGAGCTGCGATGAGACCGGCTGCACACGCGGGGTAGAGACGTGGTATGCCGACCCAAGTCTCTGCCCGCAGCTGCTTGCCCGGCCAGGGTGCGGAAAGAATGGACCCGTGGCGACTGCAAAAGCCAGATCCTGGGTCGGGGCGCTAGAGTCGAACCTGGCGCGTTGACAAATGTAAGCTTGAAATCGTGTCATGTGGTGTCCCTGCCGAGTGCGAGCTCCCGAGCGGCAGTACCGGGGTGGAGCCTACGAGGGCGGTAGCCGGGCGTGGCCTCGTGGTACTTGCGGGGGAACGCAGTCGCCAGCAGGGACGGGAGGATGTCATGAAGTGGAACAAAGCACTCTGCGGGCTGGCCCTTGGGCTATGGGTAGCCAGCGCGCTACTGGCCGCTGACTTTTGGAAGGAAAAGGAATTCACCCAGTGGACTGAGAAAGAGGTCCGCAAAATGCTCACTTCCTCTCCGTGGGCCCGCACTGTCGAAGTTCCGCTGGGAATCCCCAGTGGTGGACCTGGAGAAGGTGGTGGCCGGATGCGTACGCCGGGTGGAGGCGGTGGTATGGGTGGCGGCGGTTTTGAGGAAGGTGCAGGCGCCCCACGGAGCATGGGTGGCGAGGGCGTGGCCGGACAGCCGCTGCCGACCGTCTCGGTGCAGCTTCGTTGGGTAAGCGCTCTGCCGGTCAAGCAAGCCATCGCACGGATCCGGTTTGGGGAGGAGGCGGCGACCGGTGCCGAGGCCCGTCAGCTATTGGAACGTGAGGAAACTTATTATTTGCTGGCCGTCACCGGGTTGCCTGGCCGCTGGGTCGGACAGGATCTGGAGGCCTTGAAGGAGCGCGCCGAGTTACGGATCAAGGGCCGTGAGGCGCTGCATCCAGTCCAGGTGCAGGCTCGCCGGGCGGAGCGCACCGTGGAAGTGTACCTGGCGTTCCCCAAAGGGGCCAATGGTGGCTACGATATCAAGCCCGAAGACAAAGAGATCGATGTGGTGATCCGGTTGCCAGAGCGAACGATCCGCACCAAGTTCAAGCTGGCGGACATGGTTTATCGGGGCAAACTGGAGATCTAACCGACTAGTTTCGAGGGAGGATTCCAGCCTTTCGTCTTAGGGAGTGGCTAAGCCGTCGACTGGTGTGAGAGCACGGCGAATGGGCAGAGGTGGCGCGGGCTTCTCTTAAGGGCTGATCTTGGCTTAGCGGCTAGCCGATCGCTGGCTAGGGCTGTGGGTCATTCGGGCGCAAGCAAAGGCTGAAGGAGAGTGGGCGGTTCGCTCAAGAGTTTGCTGTTCGGCGGCTGAGCGGTCGGCAGCTTGTGCTGGGCGTGGTTGCTGACCAGGCCGCTGCGCGGATCCGGCCTAGTGAGGAAGCGCGAGCCAATAAGGCCCACTCTTCATTTGCGGATCATAAACACCGCTACCTCGGCCAACAGGTTGGCGAGAAGCGGTACGGTGTGATTGCCCGCTAAGCAAATGCGGCGTTCAATGGTCCAACCCTCCTGCTTGCACAAGTCTTCGAAGTCCTTGATGGTGAGGAAGTGAATGTTGGGCGAATCGTACCAAGCGTGGGGGAACAGTTTGGTGCGAGGTGCCCGGCCACTGAATAGGTGGGAAAGCCGGACGCTCCAGTGGCCGAAATTGGGGAAGGCCACGATACCATGGCGGCCGACCCGGAGCATCTCGCGAAGAACTTTGAGAGGCCGTCTGGTTTCCTGGAGTGTCTGGCTCAGTATGACGTAGTCAAACACTTGGTCGGGGTAATCGGTCAACCCTTCGTCGATGTCGCCCTGGAACACCGAGACTCCGCGAGCGATCGCGCGCTGGACCTTGGCGCTGTCGATCTCGATTCCCCGCGCTATGACGTTCTTATGTTCGATGAGCCATTCAAGCAGCTCTCCATCACCGCAACCCAGGTCCAGCACGCGGCTTCCCGGTGGGATCAGCTCGCTGATGATCGCGTAATCGCTACGCCCCAGAATCTGGCGGACGAAAGGACCGAGGTGTCGTTGGGGCTCAGCTGCAGGCGTTTCGGGCTTTGCCGTCTGCGGCTTGGTTAGTGTAGTCCCCACCTCTTGCTCTCTCCGTGCCTTATCGATTCAGATGTTAACTCGCCGCAGGAGGTTGCACCTCTAGTCTCATGGCGAGTGGGAAACTGACGTTCCCCAATGGTGCCAAACTCAGCTTCTTTGGATTTGCTTGTAGGTGCTGGCCAGGAATCCCCGCACCAGTTCCGCTTGTTCGGCCACGTCCACCAAGAAAGCGTCGTGGCCGTAGTTAGAAGTGAGCTCACAGTAGGCCACGTCGCGGTTGAGGGCCTGCAGGGCGCGCACGATCTCTTGAGACTGGTAGCTCGGGTAGAGCCAGTCGGAGGTGAAGCTGATCAACAGGAACCGCGCCTTGGTGGGTTCCAGTGCTTCGACCAAGCGCCCGGTGCCCTCGGAGATGTCGAAGTAATCCATGGCCTTTGTGATGTAGAGGTAGGAGTTCGCGTCGAAGCGATCGACGAACTTGGAACCTCGGTAACGCAGGTAACTCTCTACCTCGAAGTCAATCGAGAAATCGAACCCTGGCTTGTCCTTGTTGCGGAGTCGCCGGCCGAACTTCTCGCGCATGGATTCATCGCTCATGTAGGTGATGTGACCGATCATGCGCGCTACGGCCAGGCCGCGGGCTGGGGGCCGCTTGCCGTAGTAGTTCCCGCCGTCCCAGTCGGGATCAGACATGATGGCCTGCCGGCCCACTTCGTTGAACGCGATCTGCTGAGCACTGTGGCGCCAAGTGCCGGCGATGGGGATCGCCGCCGCCACCATATCTGGGTAGTCGACGGCCCACTGCAGGGCTTGCATAGCGCCCATGGAGCCGCCAGCCACCGCAAGTAGCCTAGGGATTCCCAGATAGTCGATCAGCTTCTTTTGAAGCCGCACCATGTCCCGGATGGTGATAACCGGGAAACTCATCGCGTAGGGGCGGCCCGTCTTGGGATTGATCGAGCTGGGACCGGTAGTTCCCGCACAGCCACCCAGGACGTTAGAACAGATGACGAAATACTTGTTCGTGTCGAACGCCTTGCCTGGGCCGATCATGCTGTCCCACCAGCCCAGCTTGCCGGTCTCTTTGCTAATGCCGGCTGCATGGGCGTCCCCGGTGAAGGCGTGCAGGATCAGGACCGCGTTGGTTTTGTCCTTGTTGAGTTCACCGTAAGTTTCGTAGGCTACGTCCACTGGGGACAGAGTGGCCCCGCAGTCGAGCTCCAGTGAATCGAACCGTACGAACTTGGTCTCGACAATCACGGCCCTCTAGCCCTCTAATTTTCAGGATAAAGCTCTGAAGTGCTTCTTGGGGAAGAGCTTGGCTGGCTTGTCGTGCCGCCAGCTCATCCGTCTCGGAGCCGGCAAGAACAGGTAGGCTAAGGGTACAGGCGCGGCTTCCCATGAAGGCAGGGCAGCTCCCCAGCAGCCAGGATCGACCTGGTGGCCTTCCGCTCCGTCACGGCCAAGATCGGGGTCCTCGTGCTGACATCGTCTGGAGCCTGGTTTGGACGGGCGGCGTCGCGCTCTATTTGTGGCTGCGACATCGGCAGGAGGCCGAGCTGTTGTTCTGGATACTGGTCTTGAGCGCGGCTGCGCGGTTGGGGTGCTGTGAACGCGGTCTCCTACGCAAGGGCTTCCAGGGACAAGCCCTGTGGGCGGGCCTGAGGCGGTGGTGGCGGGGGTTATTGGCGGCGGCGGTGCTGCTCGTGGCGGTGACCGGGGCACGCCTTACGGACCCGGGAGCCTGCACGGCGGGAATCCGTTACTGGATTTGGGCGTTGGTCCAGCAAGTCCTCTACCAGTGTTTGGTCGCGCAGCCATTGGTGAATCGCAGTGAACGGGGATGCTGGTGGGCTGGCCTGTTATTTGCTGCGGTCCACTTGCCGAATCCCGTTTTGGTGCCTGCTACTCTGGCATGGGGAGTAGTAGCTTGTCGAATGTTCCGGGCCGCGCCTAGCTTTATCCTTCTTGCCCTCTTTCAGACCTTGCTCGCCTCGGTTCTGTACTGGACAGTCCCCTGGAACTGGCACCGGGGCTTCCGGGTGGGGATTGGCTACTGGCAGAGACCGCCTGCCAGCTAGCGAAGCCGAGCGGTGAAGCAATACCCTGCGAGAAGCTCGGCGTGTTCCGCACAGTGATGTAACTCGACCGGTAACTGACCAGACATAGCTAGCCTTGATCGGCTAGCGTTCTGTGGCGATAACTTCCGCATGGCATTCGCGGCGGTCTGGGCGCGCTAAGCTTGCCCCGAAGGGCTCCTATGGGCGTGCGGGGTGGTGAGTGGACTTCAGGGGCGGGGCCAAATCCATTGGAAGCTCAGCCGTAGCTTCGCATGCATCTCGGATAGCTGGTTCGTAGGGTAATAGGGAGCAATGACCCAACGCTTGCGAGCCTGGGTGGAAGTACCAGGTGGAGTTAAGCGGAAGGGCGTAGCGTGTGCTCGAGCTCTGGCCCGGCTTGTCCTGTGAGCTTCGGCCTGCAAAATTCGGCCTTGGACCGGTGGGCAGCGTGCCTGTTCGCGGACTCGCGCCCGAGCTTAGCGGTGGCCAAGTTTCTCAGGGTTTTGGGATCAAGGCCTAGGCTTACAAGTCTTACAGACACGGTTCTACCCCACTGGCTGAACTTAGTAGCTTGCCGGTAGGGCGGCAGTGTACTTGGCCGTGAGAATCGTCAGGCCTTCTCGCAGCAGTTAGCTTGGCGGGCTCCTAGCAGCCCTACGCTCAGCCTGTCGAGGCCCACACGGTCCAACCTCCCCACGCCATTGGTTTTACATAGCTGGTTCACCGTCTGGAGGTAGGGGGCGGCTACGAAATCAGCTCGAGGGCTGCGCGCTGGTTCGGAGTGGGCGATCGAAAGATCGAGCTCAAGGGACAAGCTCAGGTGGAACGGCCCACACCAGCTGCCACCGGTTTTGCTCGTCTTTCTCAAGACACACGACACCGCCCATATGGAAGCGGATTAGGGTATGCTCCGGGTCGACCCCTAGTAATTTAGAGGCCAGTCGGCTCAGGAACGGCAGGTGGCCGACAATCATCAGGTCAGCTCTTTCGCCTGCGAGTCGCTCGGCCACCGGCTCGACCGGGTCGTTCGGAGCCAGCCCCTCGCACTGGACCAACGGGGTGGTTGCGCCCAGCTTCGAAGCGAAGATCTCGGCGGTCTGCCGGGCGCGCAACTTGGTGCTGTGTTCGATTCGGTGGGGTTGCGCACCGAGCCGGGAAAACCACGCAGCCACGCGCTCTACTGTTCTGCGGCCCTCCTCGGTCAAGCTGCGCTGGGGATCTTCCGATTCGGGCCGCGCAGCTCCGTGCTGAACCAGGTATAGACGCACCGCCCACCTCCCCGCTTGCCTCTGGGCTGCAAGGCCAGCCAGCTCAGCGCTTCCTAGCTGCTTTCTTGGCAGCTGCTCGTGCTGGGGCGGTAGCCCGCTTGATGATGTTGGCGGCTTTCTTGGCGTCAGCGTCGTTCTCGAACCCGGCGACGGCGGAATACCTCCGGCCCACCACTTGCGCGATGAAGAACGCAATGTTGATGCCCGCGTCGGCGAGTGCCTTGGCGATAGCGTGGCCCAGCCCGGGCCGATTATCCCCCTCGATCAATAGCGTGGGAATGGCGGCTTCCGACAAACCCGCCTGCGCGGCAGCGTCCTTATGCTTCTTGCTGGTAACCGGGAAGACCTCAATGGCCGCCCTGTCCTCTTGACCGGGGAAGCGGTAACCCATCACAATCTGGAGATCAGCTCCAGCCGTCGCCAATGGTTCTAAGGCGGCTGCAAGCGCACCCGGCTTGTTCTCCACTTCGCACCGCCACAACTGGATCCTTTTGATCGTCACTGCCATCGCGTTGTCCTCCTCCGAATGTGCTGCCAACGTGCGTGGCCACCATGAAATGTAGAAAGAATCGTGCAAAAAATCAAGATCTCGACTCAAAAGGTCGCCATAACCAGCGGCCATCGTCGCAAGCTTCACAGCTAGCCGATGTAGATGGGTTATAGGCTGAACTGCCTCGATATCCGGCGATTCACGCGACCAGCTCTGCTCGGGTGCACGCTCCGAATTCCCGAAGCCACCGGCGTAAGCCCAGCGGTGGCTTCGAGATTGCTTCTCGGCTTCCCAGTGGGACTCTTCGGGGGTAGACTCGGGTTGCCCTTCTGACGGTTGTATGACCGGCGAAGCTCGAGCTTGGCACACCGTAGCTGTCTAACTTCGGAGCACAGCTACCGTGGCTGACGCAGACGCTCGCGGTAAGCTTGCTCAGCTTCGTCGAGCATTCGAAGGGCTTGCGCTTTGAGCTCGGGAGTAGCTCCTACCGTTTTCGCCCACGGGTCGTCGGCTTGAGGTGCGAGCAGGCGCTCGCGCAAATGGTGAACTCGGTCCAACAAGTAGTGCACCGCTGCTTGCCGAACGGGGAAACTGCCTGCCTGCTCCAATACCCAGACGGGAGAGGTGTGGGCTAATGTGCACCCTAGCTTCTGCTCGGCCAGGTACCGCGCGGCGATCCATCCGGGGCCGGTCATTTCCACCGTGTATTGACGCACATAACGGTGGACTCGGCCGGGATCGCGCTCTAAGCGCAACCTTTGCGGCTGACCATCGATGACCAGTTCACAATCGGTCACCGGCTCCAGCGACCACAACTCCAGCTCCACATTCAAATGAGCGGGAAACGCGGCAAGT
This sequence comes from Acidobacteriota bacterium, assembly GCA_030550335.1. Taxonomy (GTDB): domain Bacteria; phylum Acidobacteriota; class Terriglobia; order Bryobacterales; family Bryobacteraceae; genus JAUQPO01. The sequence goes on along the minus strand of JAUQPO010000001.1, from coordinate 22,147 downwards.
TCTAAGGTAGCACCGGGTAGCTGGCCGTTGACCCGCAAGATGAGCAACGGCCCAGTGGTGACGAACGACCGGCCGGCGCGCAAAGCCTGGAGCCAAGCCTTGGCACTGAGCGGTTCGTCCAGGTGGACGTAGACGCGGCTCCAACCGGGCGGTACCGGGTGGACTCCGTTGGCACTTCCAGCAGAGAGCCCCAGACGCAGGCCTGCCGCGAGCAGGGCGTAGTATATATCCAACCCACCTAGGGCGTAGCCCAAGCAAGTTACGGGGCGCTTTATCGGCATGGCACCAGGCCAGGCTCCCCAAGGACCGCTGTACCACCCTGTACGCCAGAAGTGGTTGTTGGCGACGCCCACCACGTCACACATCCCCAGTGCCGCAACCACCGGCAACTCGAGATTGGTAGCTTTCTCCGAGTCCACAACCGCACCGTGAGCCCGTGCCCGTTCGGCGTAGCGTAGCAGTGGATACTGAAGCTCGCTTTCCGGTTGCGTCCACCCGTGGGTTAGGATCGCCGCTTCTGGGGGCTCGAGCTCCTCGTTCACCACCAGGAAGAGCCGGCGTTCCGAAATATGGTAGGCAGCGTCCGGCTGGGCCGCAGCGAGGTACTTGTCGAGGTCGGGATCGACGCGGACTGGCTCGTTAGCGTACCGCCATCGGGTGATGGGTGTGGTAACGTTCAGATCCTCCGCTTCCATCAGCGTAGGGGTGTCCCGGAGCGGGCGGTGCAAGTGCAGGTCCCCAGAGTACCATCCGAGACTGACCGCATCGACCCACCGCTCTAGGACGATACGTATTAGAGTCCGGCCCTGTGCACGCACTCGCACCCGGCGACGTACCGGGATATACTCCTTGCCCTTTTCCACCTCCAGGAAGTAACTTCCTTCCGGCAGCTCCACTCTAAATCGTCCCGAGGGTGGAACAAAGTGCCGCTCCGCGAAGCCGAATCGTTCGCGCTCGTAGGCAATGACTCCCTCTGGCCGTAGGAAATTTCCTTTAGCGTCCGTAAGGTAAACGCGCGCAGGCGTTGGGCGCCCATTCTGGGCCGAATCTACGATGGTTACCTCCAGAGTGCCTCCGAAGGCAAGCCCAGTACCAATCAGCGCTAACCAAGACGTATGCTTACCCACAAGTGCCAATGTAGCACTCCATTGTGGCTCACGGTTACCTTTGAGGAATTGGACTCTTAAGCTCGCTCGATCGGGCAGGCTTGTCCGTGACCGTAGAGTGGGTGATGGTCCCGAGCGGTTCGCAAGCTGACCAATCGTCCACGCATTGGACGTCCAATGCTATCAGAGCGGCAGGGTAATTTTGTTTCAGGTAGGCCTCCGGAGGCCGGCCTACGGAGCCGCGAATTTCGGGAGAGTTTGTCGGGGACCCCTTAAATACCCCTTCGCATTTAACGTAGAATTACCTCTGAATTGGCTTCGCCAGCGGGCTATCTGGACCTCGTAGACGAGGGGATGGGTGCGGTTCGACGACCTGCGTGCCACAGCATTTTGGGCCAAAAGCGGTGAGGATAACGGCCACAGCCTGATTGCGCATTCGCTGGACGTGGCCGCTGTCAGTTACCGGTTGCTCCTCCACGAGCCCCCGTCAACTCGCGAATGGTTGGCTCGCGCGCTGGGTCTGAACGAGTCGGAGGCGCTGAACTGGGTGGCTGCTTGTTGCGGCCTTCACGACTTAGGTAAGGCTACGGCAGGATTCCAGGCCAAGTGGGCACATGGCTGGGAACGACTGAAGTCAGTGTTGGGGAAGCGCGTGTATTCGGCCAGCGACGAGAGACGACACGATTTGAGTGGAGCAGCGTTGTGGTTGCAGCATCATTCCGATTCATTCTGTTCAGGAGAGATTTGGAAGAGAGCGCCTGCCTTTTGCGCTGCAGCCCATCACGGCTTCGTATCCGGACTGCACGAGATTACTAAGTGCCTACCCGCAATGGAGGATTCCGCCCTGGTTTCCCTGCGTGAGGAGTTGTTGAGGGCCTTTTTGGATACGGTGGCGCCTCCCAAGCATGTGCACGGCGAGTTCGATACGCCTCTGGCCACTTGGCTTGCTGGTTTGACCGCCATTGCTGACTGGATCGCTTCAAACCCGGAATGGTTTCCTTACGGCTTTCGGGACTGCCAACGTCTGAAGTCTTACTACGAGCATGCCAAGGAGCTGGCGGGGGTTGCACTAGAGGCGATTGGGTGGCCAGAATATAGACCGCTGCTCTCCGAGGACGCAGACATCCACCAGTTACTGGTCAGACTCACTGGGTTAAGCCAAGTTTCAGCCAGGGAGTTACAGAAGACAGTCGATGAGGTAGCTCGAGGAATTAAAGGCCCGAGTCTGCTGATCGTGGAGGCCCCTATGGGCGAGGGCAAAACCGAAGCGGCCTTCCTCGCTCATCTGCACTTGCAGCGAGCGAATTCTGACTGGTTGCATGTGCCGGGACCGGGGCGCTAGCCGCTGCTCTGCGGGTGCGCACTAAAACAGTACATCGAGATCCAGTCGGAAGCGGCGGTCGTGGTTACCCAAGAACTCCCCAAAAAGGCTGTCGGCGGTGTTGGAGCGGACGGTGTCGGGATTGAAATGGTTGGTGAGGTTATAGGAACTCAGGGAGATGCGGAGACGGTACTTGCGCCACTGTATGTCCTTTGAAAGGCGCAGGTCAAGGGAGAAAAAGTTCGGAAAGCGCTGAGTATAAGGGATACCCACGTAGTCCTGGGCTTCGTTGACCACCGCGTAGGGGAAGCCGGTGCGGTACTCGATGACGGGGGTAAGTTGCACGGTTCCCGTCAACGGAATCACGCCCCAGCTGAGGAACCGGTGGGGGATGGTTCCAGGCCAGTAGCTGGTTAGGTCGGGCCGGACGAGCGGCGCGGGAAAGTTCCCCAGAAACTGGCTGAACTCGTTCAGGTTGCCGCGAGTGAAGCTCCGGATGTAAGAAGCGATGAGCTGGCCGCCGCGGTACACCGTAAACCTAGCGAGGGCCTCGAACTGGCGGTGGCGGGCACGGCCTACATCGGAGAGTTCTAAGACAGCTTTTGGCCGATCCCACCTGGGCTGGAGAATAATCAGGCCGTCGGAGTCCATGTGAATGTAAGTGATTCGGAACTGTGCCCAGCTAGCTGGGCGGTGCAGAACTTGCATCTGCCAGGTGCGGCTGCGCGGTGCGAATGCGCCAGGAGCCACCTGCCCCCATATCAGGGCTGAAGTGGAGGCTAGTCCGACCCCGAGTACATTTTGGTAAGCCCAGGAGTGAGGAACTGGCTGATCGAACCGCGTAACGGCTCGCTCAGGGTAGTGCTCGAAGGTGGAGACTACCAATGGCACTCGGTCATAAAACCACCCGTATCCTGCGCGCAAGACAGTTTTGGACTCCATTGAAGGCGACCACGAGAGGGCGAAGCGTGGCGCCAGATGCGCCAGCCCAGTGGCCGATTGACCGTCAGCTCGTAAGCCCAACTCCAGGGTGAAGCCGTTGCCCAGTACCCAATGGTCCTGTGCGAACCAGGTCCACTCGATTTCCGACAACCGGAATGGAGGCCGGTTGGTGAAAGTGATTTGCTGCAGGAGCTGGTTGCGCAGGCCGCGTACGTAGACAGGGCGGGCCTGGTAGCTGCCTCGGACTCGTGTGTAGAGCAGCGCTATGCCGAGCTTGAAGCGGTGCTGACCACGGGTCTCTACCACGGGCGGGCTCCAAATCTCAATCCACTGGTAGCGGTTTGCTAGCCGACGCAGCTCCATGAAGTAGTTCCCCTCGTGTTGCACAGGCCGCAATACCAGAGCCTGATCGCCCTGCCCCCAAACCTTCGCCGATACTTGGCTCGCTGACAAGGCCGTTTCGAGCGTTCCCCAGCTGGGGCTCGACCACCGGTCGGTGAGCAACAGGCGATGCTCGCCCCCGGCGTAGGTCGGCGTCACCGGCCTGGGCCATTGAAAACTCAGGCGGGCAAATGCGTGTCTCTGGGGCACAGCATGAGCGGTGATTCGCAGCCAGTGGTTGGATGAAACCACGCAGTCGAGCTGCGTAAGCGCGTTGAGCGATTGCTTGCGCTCCTCGTTGTGGGGGAAGGGTAGGGTGAATACAGGCGTCTTGTTCAAGCGGAATTCTACGGCCTGGGTGAGGAACAAGTGGTTCCGAACCAGTGGTCCGGACACGCTGAGGCGCGGCGTGCTCGCACGGATACCGCGCAGGCGTTTGCTGCGGATTCTGAGCTCGGGCGTCGGATCGTTCAGTTCCCACCGCCACTGGTTGCTGCCCATGGCTGTCTCAACGGCCACCACGCCCGCAGTGAACCGGCCGAACTCGGCGAGGAAGGGGCTGCGGTAAACGTCCACCGTGGCTACCGCGTCTATGGGGATCGTCGAGCCGAACTCACCTGTGGCGGGGTCGGTCACGTCGATCGAGTTGATCAGGAACGCGCTCCGATGTTCGGGGTTGTCGGAAATCCGAAGCTTGCCTTCAGGGGTGCGGGTGATGCCAGGGATCAACGGGAGAGCGTCGCGTAAGGAACCGGGGCGAGAAGCCAGAGCCTTCAGTTCGGTGCCTGATGAGCTCGAGTGGGCCACGACGGGCGGAGCAGCGGCGGGTGACTCGGCGGTGACGGTGACCGATTCCCGTAGTGGCTCAGCAGGCGGCATCGTGATCTCAAGATTCAATGGCTCAGGCACCGGCAAGTCGAACCGGTGCTCTACGGTCAGGAACCCTGGTTTCGAAATTTCCACTGAACCGGTTGTGGGCACTGGTACCCGGAACACGACGCGTCCACTGGGGTCGGTCACGCGCTCGATCGAATCGATGGGAGTGCGCAAGCGTGCGACGGCGCCGGGCAATGGCTGGCCATTGGGGTCTCGCACCCGGATCTCGATGGATACCCACACCGGCGCCTGGGCGGGGGCCAGCATGGCGAATAACCCAAGGCAAAGTAACCACTTGGCGGAAAGTTTTGCGAGTTTCATCGCGCTCCTCGATCGCCGTGCTGTGCTCCTCTAGCAAGCTGGGTGGAAGCGTTGGTCCGCCCAGGAACCCAAGGTTCGCTCGTATGCTAGGGGACGCGCTTCAGCCGTTACGAGTTCCGAAGGTTCGCCGCTGGCGGTTACGAACCCCCGCGCGTGAATGGGCTTGAGCTTTGGTTGAGCGAGTTTACCACCTGCAAGGCCGGCGCCATCCCCGAGGTGTCAATAGGTAAATCTAAGGGACGGGTCTGATCGCAGCAAGCGGCGAGTGCTCCAGGAGCCTGAGTGCGAGCCCTTGCCGGGAAGGGCTGCGTGCGATTTTTGGGCCGGGTCATGCGGCGGGTAGTTTAGAATGGTCTCAGCTAGCGGAGTGGGGCACTGATGGGTAAGTAAGCTAGCGAGGAGGCTTCAATGCGAACCACAAAATGGCACTGGCTGGTGGCTGCCACGCTGATGGTTGTTGGGCTGAGTGCTCGAGCCGACACTCTAAAGCTGCGCTCTGGCCAGGTCGTGCAAGGAACCTTTCTCGGAGGTGACGCCCGCCAGATACGGTTCTTGGGACCGGACGGCGTGCGGACCTATTCCATTGCTGATGTCGCCGCGATCGAATTCGGCGAGAGTGTTGCGCCTAAAAGCACCCAAGAATCAACCTCCAAGCCGACTACGGCCACTGCAAAACCGACTGGACGGGTAGTCGTTCCTGCGGGCACACGCATTAGCGTGCGCACGATCGACAACATTGACGTGCGCGTCACGTCAGCTGGAGAGGTGTTCCGGGCAACGATCGAAGACCCGGTAGTGGTGGGTGATCAAGTGGTGATCCCGCGGGGGACGGACTGCACGATCCAAGTCGTCAAAGCTGAGCAACGGGGAGCGGTCACGGGCCGGGATGAAGTCGTGCTCAAGCTGCGGGATATCACCTTGAGGGGCAAGACCTACGCGGTAGCCTCCGAGTACGCGCAGTTACAAAGCCGCGCTCGTGGGCGGACGACGGCTAAGGATGCGGCCGTCGTCGGCGGGATCGGGGCGGTGATCGGCGGTATTGCTGGTGGAGGACGCGGAGCTGCTATTGGGGCCGCAGCTGGCGCTGGTGCGGGTGCTGCAGGATCGATGATCTTGCGCGGGGAGCGTTTGGAGATCCCGCCGGAGTCGGTCTTGACTTTCGAGCTGCGGGAGCCTTTGCCGATTGAGTGAACAGGTGGGCGAACTGGGCAGTTGGGGCTGGCGAGTGCACCTGGCAGATCAGTGATAGATGTCCCCGAAGCGAGCAGCTGTCTTTGCGGGTCTGCTCATAGCGGCAGCGGGGGGCATTTGGCTTTGGTATCGCTACCGAAGGGCTGAGCCGCATACAGGCGATGACTCCGGATTCGTCGGCTCGGCCAGTTGCCGTGGGTGCCACGAGGAGTTTTACCGGCGTTGGGCTCCCTCGCACCACGGCAAGGCCATGCAGCCATTCACCAAAGAACTGGCCCAGCAGCTGAGCCCTCTCACCGAGCCCTTGCAGATTGCTGGGGCGAGCTACCAGGTAGAGCTGGGGCCACAAGGAGGCGTGGTCGTCGAGCGCATCGGCGAGCAAACCCGGCGCTACCGGATCCTCCACGCGCTGGGCGGTAAAAACGTGTACTACTTCCTGACAGAGCTCGAGCGGGGTCGGTTGCAAGTCCTCCCGGTGGCGTACGATGTGCGAGCGCGGGCGTGGTACGACACGGCTGCTAGCGCTGTACGCCACTTTCCAGACATGCCCGACGAACCATTGCATTGGAGGGAGCGGCCCTACACGTTCAACACCTCTTGCTATAGCTGTCACGTAAGCCAGCTCACCACGCATTACGATCCTGAGACGGACACTTACCACACGAAATGGCTTGAACCCGGCATCAATTGCGAAACTTGCCACGGGCCGGCCGGCGAGCATGTGCGGCGCTGTCAGAAGTCCGAGAAGGCGTGCCGCGAAGACCCTCGGATCGTCGGTACGCGGGCGTTTACTGCTCAGCAGTTGAACGATTCCTGCGCTCCTTGCCACGCCAAAATGATCCCCATCACTCACTCGTTCCGACCCGGGGATCGATATTTCGATCATTACGACCTGATCAGCCTGGAGGATCGGGATTTTTACCCTGACGGGCGGGATCTGGGCGAGAATTACACATTCACGCTCTGGTTGTTGAACCCCTGCCAGAAATCAGGCAAGCTCAGCTGCCTGCACTGCCACACCTCGAGTGGTCGTTACCGGTTCGCGGGGGAGAAAACCAACCAGGCGTGCATGCCCTGCCATAAAGACAAGGTGGAAAAGCCCGAGGCTCACACCCATCACCGGGCTGGTTCGCCAGCTAACCGCTGTGTGGCTTGCCATATGCCTGTGACCACGTTCGCCCGCATGCGACGGAGTGACCATTCGATGCTCCCGCCAGCGCCAGCAGCTAGTCTCGAGTTTGGTTCGCCCAATGCTTGCAACTTGTGTCACACCGACCGCGATGCCCGGTGGGCAGACGCCTGGGTACGCCGGTGGCACAAGCGAGATTACCAGGCTCCCATCCTAGAGCGGGCGCGGTTGGTGGCGGCAGCTCGGCGAGGAGAATGGGGACGGTTGCCCGACGTGCTGGCCTACCTGCGGTCGCCGCGGCGGGAACCGGTCTACGTGGTGGCGTTGATCCGGCTGCTCCGGAATTGCCAGGACCAACGCAAATGGCCTATCTTACGGGAACTTCTTAAGGACCCCTCGCCCTGGGTGCGTGCCGCAGCAGCTGAGGCTTTCACTACGTATCGTGGGACCGACCAATTGGAAGGCTTGCTGAGAGCATTGCGAGACGATTATCGCCTAGTGCGTGTTCGTGCTGCGGCGACGCTGGCTGGCGTTCCCACTGAGATGTTGACTCCCGAGGACCGACAAGCGCTCGCGCGGGCGACGAGCGAGCTGGTGGAAGCTTACCGTACCCGACCGGATGACCCTGCAGGTTATATCAATCTTGGCAACCTCTACCTCAGCCAGCAGCGTATTGAAGAAGCCCTGAAAGCCTTTGAGACGGCGCTTAAGGTGGATCCGAACAACGTTCCTGCCCTGGTGAACACTGCATTGGCGTATGGGGTGACCGAGCGCTACGATCGCGCTGAGCAGTTATTGCGGAAAGCGCTCCAGTTGGACCCTCGCAACGCCGCGGCCTATTTCAACCTGGGGCTGTTGTTGGGGGAGGTGGGGCGGCGAGAAGAAGCCAAGCAGGCGTTGCGGAAGGCTTTGGAAGTCGAGCCGACGATGGCGGCTGCGGCCTACAACCTTTGTGTGTTAGAGGCCGAGCAGGACCCTGGGCGCGGATTGCGCTGGTGCGAGCTGGCCGTGCGGCACGCCCCCCAGGAGCCGAAGTATTTGTACAGTTTGGCCTTCTATCAGGCCCAGAACGGGGCAGTGGGCTCGGCCATTCGTAGCCTGGAACGATTGGTTCGGGAACACCCCTCTTATGCCGATGGATTCATGTTACTGGGGGAGTTGTATCGCCGCCAGGGACGACGGCGGGAAGCCATTGCCATGCTCCGCCAGGCCCTCGATAGCGAGTCTATAGCCCCTCAGGATCGCTACCGGATTCTCGGGCAGTTGCGCGCCATTGAGCAGCGCCAGTAGGTGACTCCTCCAGTGTCGGGGAAAGCCCCTGAACGGCTGCGGGGACGACTCAACTCAGCGGATCCGCTCGTCTTTCTCGATCTTGCCGTCGCGGATGTGTAGGATCCGGTGGGCGTGCATGGCGACGTCGTGCTCGTGTGTCACTAGCACGATGGTGTTGCCCTGCTGGTGGAGCCGGTCGAAAAGGGCCAGAATTTCGTTTCCGGTCGCCGTGTCAAGGTTCCCCGTAGGCTCGTCGGCGAGCAAGATCGACGGGTTGTTGATGAGTGCCCGGGCGATGGCGACCCGCTGGCGCTGGCCGCCCGAGAGCTCGTTCGGCTTGTGGTACATACGGTCTTCGAGGTCGACAGCCCGCAAGGCCTCGATGGCGCGCCGGATGCGCTCTTCTTTGGGCACGCCGGCGTAAATCAGCGGTAACTCCACGTTGTGCAGAGCAGTTGCCCGCGGCAAGAGGTTGAAGGTTTGGAAGACGAAGCCGATTTCCTTGTTTCGGATGCGGGCCAGCTCGTCGTCGTCGAGCTCGCTGACCAGCATCCCGTTGATGTAATACCGACCGCGGGTGGGCGTGTCCAGGCAGCCGATCAGGTTCATTAACGTGGACTTGCCGGAACCCGATGGCCCCATGATGGCCACGTATTCGCCTTTTCGGATTTCGATATCCACACCTGCGACAGCGTGGATCTCAGTGTCGCCCATGATGTATGTCTTCCACAGATCAAACGTCCGGATAACGATGTTGTTCCGGCGCAGCTGTTCCCCGATTTCGTCGACGATCGGTTCCTGGACGGCCTTTGCCATCGTTCGCTTGCTCCCTTTGCTCCTATCATGATAGGCGGGCGTGCCCGCCAGACGGGTTACTTTGGCCGAGGCCTTTCCAGCCAGCCGATTTAGGAAGCTGCAGAGCGCCCAGCTTCAGCAACCCGGTTATTCACTTTCACCTTCGTGTAGTTGCGGATGGTCCGGATGACGCTGTAGCTCCCGGTGATGATCTCCTCGCCTTCCTTCAAACCCCGAATCACCTCTACATCCGCAGCCCCCATAATGCCAATCTCCACCGGACGGAAGATTGCCCGCCCGTTCTCAACCACAAAAACCCCCTGAATCTCTTCCTGGCTACGCTGGCGTTCCCGGGGATTAGCGGGTGAAGCTGCAGCGACCCTTGGCTTTCGTGGAGGCGCTTCCAAATCCTCCCGCTTGCGAACCGTAAGCGCTTGAAGCGGGATGGTTAGCACATTTTGGCGAGTGGCCGTAGTGATCTTAGCGGTACAGGACAAACCAGGGCGGATTTCCGCCGGTGGGTTCTCCAAGGCAATCACCACTTTGAAGTCTTTGGCCTCTTGCGTGGCCACGTTGCTTTGCGAGGCGGCCAAGCCGCTGGAGCGTAGGATGGCCGTATTGCCAATCTCAATCACGTGCCCACGGAAGGTCTTGTCAGGGATGGCATCGATGGTGATCTCGGCGGGCTGGCCCAGCCGGACGTGCACGATGTCAGTTTCGTCCACCATGACTTCGGCGGTGATCAAAGACATATCGGCGATGGTCATGATGAGGCTGGCAGGGGAGTTCTGGATGCCCGGGACCACCGTCTCGCCCACCCGCACAGGAAGGTTCGTCACGACGCCGTCAATCGGCGAGATGGCATAGGTGCGGTTTAATAGGTCGGTGGCCCTGCGGAGATTGGCTTGAGCCTGGGCCACTCGTCGCTCCGCCACGGCAAGGTTAGACGCCGCTTGAGCCCGCTGGGCTTCGGCTTGCTGGCGGCGGGCTTCGGCCTCCTTGAGCGCCGCCTGGGCAGCTTCGTAGTCTACGCGGCGCTGGTCGAATTCCTGCCGCGCGATCAGTCGCTCTTCGTACAGTTGCCGTGCGCGCTCATATAACAGTCGGGTGCGCTCCAACTCGGCCCGCGCACGCTCGACGACTGCCCGGGCGCTTTCCAGATTCCGTTCGGCAGCTTCCAGCGAGGCTTTGGCTGATACGACCTCGGCCTCTGCCGAGCTCAGGGCAGCTTTCTGGGCCGCTACTTCCGCCTCGGGCTGCACCGATTCCAGCCGGGCCAGCAGCTGGCCTTTTCGCACCCGGTCGCCCTCTTTGACGAAAAGCTGCACGATTCGCGAGGGGCCTGCGGTATTCGTGCCGATATTGACGTAATTGCGCGGGCGAATTTCACCCGATGCGGTCACCACAGCTTTCAAATCTTGCCGGATGACCCGGCCCGTTTGTACGGTGACCACCCCGCGGCGGTTGTAGGAGATACCTGCAATAACCCCACCTATCACCACTACGACTACGCCAACAGCAGCGGCAATTTTCGCTTTTCGGCTCACTGGCGCACCCACGCTCCCCAACCGATGGATACGGAACTCAACGTCCCCGGGTTCGTTTTCATCGTACCATCCTGTACGTGAGGGTGCGAGGGTTCACCTCTGACCGACTGATACAGCCCGACCAGACGAGCAGCGTTGGCCCACGGGAATCAAAAGGGCCAGTCTGGCAGAGGTTCCTCAGTAAAGAAGTTCCCCATTTTCCGGAACTTCTCGTATCGTTGCTCGACCAGTTCTTCCGGGCTCAGCCGAGCCAGCTCATCCAGGGCCTGCAGCAGTGTTTCCCGTAAAAACGCCGCGGCTTGGTCATAATCTGCGTGTGCCCCCTCAGGCGGCTCTGGAATGACGCCGTCGATCAGGCCCAGACGGAGCAAGTCCTGCGCGGTGAGCTTGAGAGCGGCTGCCGCCCGCTCCGCCAGGGCGGCGTCACGCCAGATGATGGCGGCGCAACTCTCCGGCGAGATCACGCTGTAGATGGCGTTCTCCATCATGTAAACCCGGTTGCCCACGCCGATGCCGAGGGCACCGCCGCTACCGCCCTCGCCGATGACGACGCAGACGATGGGTGTGCGCAAGCGGGCCATTTCGCGCAGGTTCCACGCGATGGCCTCCGCTTGGCCTCGCTCCTCCGCGTCGACACCGGGGTAGGCTCCCGGAGTGTCCATAAGCGTGATGACCGGCCGCCGGAATTTCTCGGCCAGCTTCATGACGCGGTAAGCTTTGCGGTAGCCCTCCGGTTTGGGCATCCCAAAGTTGCGGTAGAGTTTTTGCTTGGTGTCCCGCCCCTTCTGCTGGCCGATGATCATCACGGGTCGGTCTTCAAAGAAGCCCATACCGGCGACAATTGCCGGATCGTCGCCAAAGCGGCGGTCGCCGTGGAGTTCCTGAAAATCACGGATCAACCGCTGGATGTAGTCCAGGGCGTGGGGCCGCTTGGGGTGTCGGGCCAGCTGTACCCGTTGCCAGGCTAAATTGTCCCCGGGCACAGTTGCGGTGTGATTTGGTTGGTCGCTCATCGGCGTTTATGGATCAATCTGCGAGGATCTCCAGCGCTTCCGGACCGCAGATGCGTTCCACTTCTGCGCAGAACTCGCGATCCGGACGAACTTTGGTCGCCAAGTCCAGGATAACGGAAAAGTCGTTGGGCTTTTCGAGACGCAGTCGCACGGAAGCCTCACCCGGCTTCCGCTCAAACAAGCGGCTGAGCTCAGCGGCGGGATCCTGGCCGGGTTCCGCGTCCGGATCGGGCAGCCTGACCCGGATCGAAATCAGCCGGGGCAAGTTGACCCGGGCGAGTTCTAAGGGCACCACGTCTCGGATGGCCACTTTCACCCCAGCACCCTCTTCGGGCAGCGTTGTCCCACGAATCAGTACCGGCTGGTCAGGGACGAGCTCGTTGATCAGTTGTTCATAGAGGGAAGGGAAGACCACTCCTTCCACGGTGCCTTCCCGGTCCTCGAACTGGACCACAGCCCACGGCTTCTCGTCGCGTGAAAGCCGGCGTTGCACTTGAGTGATCAGACCGCACAAAGCCACTTCGGTTCCGCGGGGCAACTCCTCCAGGCTCGCGGTGGTGTGGGTAGCTAATTCGCTGACCCGGTCCTGATAGGCATCCAGCGGGTGGCCAGTCACGTAAAAGCCGAGCGTTTCTTTTTCCCCGGCGAGGAGCTGCTGGGTCGGCCAATCGGGGACCTCAGGTAGAGGAGGCTCTTCCAACGGTAATCCCATAGCGCCAAACAGGTTCGTCTGCCCGCTTACCCGCTCCCGCCAAGCACGCTGGCCGTGTTCGATGGCCGCTTCGATCGCCGCAAACTTTTGGGCGCGGCTGCCCGGCAGAGAGTCCATGGCACCGGCGCGGATGAGGCTCTCGATCGCTCTCCGGTTTAGCGCTGACAAGTCCACCGACTCGCAGAAGTGGTAGATCGAGCGGAATCGACCCACACGCCGCCGAGCTTCCAGGATCGCCTCCACGGCTGCTTCGCCCAGGTTACGGATGGCGCAGAGTCCAAAACGGATGGCGTCGCCATCGGGTGTGAAGTTGACGTCGCTTGCATGGACGTCGGGAGGCAGTACTTTGATGCCCATCTCCCGGCATTCGTTGATGTACTGAACGATCTTGCTCGTGTTGCCGGTTTCTGAGGTCAGCAATGCACACATGAACTCCACCGGGTAATGGGCTTTGAGGTATGCGGTGATATAAGCCAGATAGGCGTATGCGGCCGAGTGGGACTTGTTGAACCCATAGCCGGCAAATTGCTCCATCAGGTCGTAAATCTTTTCCACCTTAGCCCGCGGGAACCCGCGCTGAACTGCGCGCTCGATGAATCGCTCGCGCTGTTCGGCCATGACCGACTTGTCTTTCTTGCCCATGGCGCGGCGGAGCAGGTCAGCCTCACCCAGCGTGTAGCCGGCTAGGACATTGGAGATCTGCATCACCTGTTCCTGGTAGACGATCACCCCATAGGTTTCTTCCAGGATGGGCTTCAGTTCAGGCAGCTCGTAAGTGATTTTCTTTTTGCCGTGCTTGCGGGCGATGAAATCGTCGATCATGCCGCCTTGGATTGGGCCAGGCCGGTATAGCGCGTTCAGAGCGATGAGATCCTCGATGCGGCTGGGGCGGTACCGGCGAAGGATGTCCCGCATGCCCCGGGATTCAAACTGGAAGACCCCACTGGTCTGGCCTTCAGAGAACAAGCGGTAAGTGTCTGGGTCGTCTAGGGGGATTTCGTCCAGATCGATTTCTATTCCGCGGTGCGTGCGCACGAGCCGCAGACAGTCGTGGACGATGGTCAGCGTAGCCAGACCCAGGAAGTCCATTTTCAGCAGCGACAGGTACTCCAGGCCAGCCATGTCGTATTGGGTGACGATTTCGTCCTTGGCCGTGCGGTACAAGGGCACGATCTGCTTGAGCGGGACGGGCGCGATCACCACTCCCGCGGCGTGGACAGAAGGATTACGACACATGCCTTCCAGTTTGCGAGCCGTATCCAGTAGCTCGGCAATTCTGGGGTCTTCCTTGGCTCGCTGGGCCAGTTCGGGTTCGCGGGCAATGGCCTCCTCGATCTTGATGTTGAGCTGGTTGGGGATGAGCTTAGTGAGCCGGTCCACTTCTTCATAGCGCATATCCATGGCCCGGCCCACGTCTTTGATCGCCTGCCGTGCCCCTAAGGTGCCGAACGTGATGATCTGCGCCACTCGGTCGCGCCCGTACTTCTCGGTGACATATTGGATGACTTCGCCACGGCGGTGCGTGCAGAAGTCAATATCGATGTCCGGCAGGCTGATGCGCTCGGGATTAAGGAATCGCTCAAACAGCAGGCCGTACTGCAGAGGGTCAATGTTGGTGATGCCCAGCGCGTAGCTCACCAGGCTTCCGGCAGCGGAGCCGCGGCCCGGCCCTACGGGGATGCCCCGCGACTTGGCATAGCGCACAAAGTCCCAGACGATCAGAAAGTACCCTGAGAACTTCATCTGCTGGATCGTCCGGATCTCGTGATCCAGGCGCTCTTCGTAAGCCGCAAGGTCGTGCTTGAGACGACCTTGGCGCCACAACTGTTCCAGACGTGGTCGGCGCTGCTCGAATCCCTGGCGCGTGACGTATTCGAAATATGTGTCCGTGGTGTGGCCCTCGGGCACCTGGAAGGCTGGGAAGGGATCTTGTACCTTTTGGAGTCTGAAGTTGCAGCGTTCGGCAATCTCCCAGGTTCGCCAAACCGCGTCTTCGAGGCCCGGGAACAAGGCCAGCATCTCCTCGGTGGACTTGAGATAGAAGTCAGGGGTTTTGAAACGGAGCCGATTGGGATCGCTCAGGGTCTTGCCCGTTTGGATGCACAGCAGGACCTCGTGAACGCGGGAGTCTTCCCGGCGCAGGTAGTGGCTGTCGTTGGTGGCGACCAGGGGAATACCTGTCTCCTGCGCCAGGCGCACCAGGCCCGGGATCACTACCCGGTCCTCGTCCAACCCGTGGTTCTGAATTTCCAAGAAGAAGTTACCCTTGCCAAAGATGTCCAAGTACTCGTAAGCCAGCTTGCGTGCCTGCTCGTACGAGCCAGCTAACAGCGCCTCGTTGATGTCGCCTCGCAGGCAACCGGACAGAGCGATCAAGCCCTTGCTGTGCTGCGCCAGCAGGTCCTTGTCGATCCGAGGCTTGTAGTAGAAGCCTTCCAGGAAGCTGGTCGAGATCAACTCGATCAGATTTCGATAGCCTTGCTCGTTCTCGCACAGCAGGACGAAGTGGTTGTAGTGGTTGGCGCCGGTTTTCACATGCCGGCTCCCTTGGGACACATAGACTTCGCAACCAATGATGGGTTTGATCCCTCGCTTTTCCGCCTCTCGTTGGAACTTGACGGCACCGAACAGGTTCCCGTGGTCGGTGATGGCCACGGCGGGCATCCCATGGGCCTCCACAAGCTCCATTAACTGGCTGATCTCGCAAGCACCGTCGAGCAGCGAGTAGTCCGTGTGATTGTGCAGGTGGACGAAGGGGACCCGAGTCATTCTGGTTTCAGTATAGCGACGGGGTTTGCTTCAGCCGGTCCTTTATCGGAACGGGGGCAGCCAACCGAACGTCCGGCGCTGATACTGTTCATACTCCTCGCCGAAGTGTTGCCGCAGCAGCCGTTCCTCGCAGCGAACGCGTAGCTCGGTTCCCGCTACGAATAGCCCTAGGACGAGCCCACTCCAGGCGGTTGGGGGCCTCCAGAGCAGAGTGGCCAGGACCATCCCTGCGAAGGCGGTGTAGATGGGATGTCGTAGTCGGCGATAAGGCCCTGTGCTCACCAGCTGATGGTCGCAGCGGACCAACGCATCTAAATGCCAGTACCGGCCCAGATGGTAGAGCGACCAGCCAGCCAGCCCGATGGAGGCCACCGCCAAGCCGGCAGCGCATAGCCTGAGTGCCGGCTCTGGCCGGCTCGAGGAGGGAATCAGCCAGGCAAAACCCACGGCGATGAACTGCAGGATGAGGCCCAAGCGCGCCACAGGGTTTTTTGCCTGGACTGGCTGGTGGGGTTGGCCCCGGCAAGCTAGATGGCAAAGGAGAAAACTGCTCAGGAATACAACCCAGGCCAGTGCCATGACCCCTCCAGGTGCTTTCGTACTGCTGCCCTTTAGAGATATTGACATGGCTTGAGCAGTTGCCTGGGCCGTGCGGTGCCGCAGGAGCTCCGGCTAGCCGCCTCGCCTGCAGAAGGTGGCCGGCAAGGGATCTGGAGACGGCAGCACTGTTAAGTCCGTCTAACGCCGGGGTGCCGCTTTAGGTTCAGCTGGGCGGCCAATACGGGTCGATCAAGGCGTCGGAGGTAGCTCTTCTTCCTCCGGCAAGTCCACCAGCTTGGCGTGGCGCCACAAGCGCTCCAAATCGTAGTACTGCCGCGCCTCCGGCGAAAAGATGTGAACCAGGAAGTCGCCGAAGTCAATTAGCACCCACTGCGCAGTGTCGTAGCCTTCGGTTCCAAGGGGCGTCTCACCCAGTTGAGCCAATTGCTCGCGGATCTCGTCCGTGATCGCTTGAATCTGCCTCGGGTTGGTGCCGGTGCAGATGACGAAGTAGTCAGTGAACGAAGCGATGCCACGCAAATCGAGAACCTTGAGGTCCACGGCCTTTTTGGCTCGTGCGGCACGGACAGCGATCATCCAGGCAGGCGTTGTGGTGGTGAGAGGGCTCATCGCCTGCGTCAGCTTGTTGCCGAAGCCGATTGGATGGCTCAAGTCTCGACTCGTATGGTACTACAATCTGGGTGAAATTCGAACCAGAAGGCTGAGCCTAGCAACGAGGCAGCTGATCCGGGAGAGTTCAGTGTAAGGCAGGCTCAGCTACGCCGGGGGTTGGGGTGCAAGAAACGGGCCGGTCGTTACGGGTGCTGATCACGGAGCGGGAGATCCAACAGCGTGTGCGCGAACTGGCGGAGGCAATCGATCGGGATTACCCGGAAGGGATCCTGTACCTGGTGGGGGTCCTCAAAGGGGCAGCGATTTTTCTTGCGGATCTGGTCCGGGCGGTGCGGAGGCCGGTCCGGCTAGACTTCATCGGAATTTCCAGCTACGGTGCCGCCAAGACGAGCTCGGGTGAAGTACGGCTGACGAAGGACCTGGACGTCAGCATCGCTGGGGCGCACGTACTGGTGGTGGAAGACATCGTGGACACTGGATTGACGTTGCGGTATCTGTTGCGGCTGTTATCGAGTCGCCAGCCACGGAGCTTGCGCGTGGTGGCGTTGCTGGACAAGCGGGAGCGGCGGGTGTGCGAGGTGCCGGTGGACTACGTAGGG
>JAUQPO010000001.1:0-2500 GCA_030550335.1 Acidobacteriota bacterium | reverse complement strand
TCGACGGGTGACCACAGGCAGCCGGAAGGAGCGCCGGAGGGACTCACCGTCCAGCGTGAGTCTTACGGCCAAGATACTAAGGGCGTGCGTGTGGATGCCTAGGCGCAGGCAGGCGATGAAGGACGTGGCAAGCTGCGATAAGCCTCGGGGAGCCGCAAGCAGGCTGTGATCCGGGGATCTCCGAATGGGGGAACCTGGGCCGTGGGAACACGGCTCATCCTGTCCTGAATCCATAGGGGCAGGAGGCGAACCCGGGGAAGTGAACCATCTCAGTACCCGGAGGAAAAGAAAACAACCGTGATTCCGGGAGTAGTGGCGAGCGAAACCGGAACAGCCCAAACCGCGCGATCCGCGAGGAGAGCGCGGGGTTGTAGGGCCACAATAATCAGGCGAGGGTTCGGCCGAGTGCGGAGCCATCGCCTGGTTAAACGAGGGAAGGCTAGCGTTAGCAGAACGACCTGGAAAGGTCGGCCATAGAGGGTGACAGCCCCGTATGCGAAAACGCGAACCTCCCTCTAGTGGACCCTGAGTACCGCGGGGCACGTGGAACCTTGCGGGAAGCAGCCGGGACCACCCGGCAAGGCTAAATACTCGCCTGCGACCGATAGTGCACCAGTACCGTGAGGGAAAGGTGAAAAGAACCCCTGCGAGGGGAGTGAAACAGAACCTGAAACCGCACGCCTACAAGCAGTCGGAGGGCTATGGCGCGGGCGTCAGCTCGCGCAATGCCTGACGTCGTGCCTTTTGCAGAATGAGCCGGCTAGTTACTCTCGGCGGCGAGGTTAAGCGAAAGCGAGCCGTAGCGAAAGCGAGTCCGAACAGGGCGTTGAGTCGCCGGGAGTAGACGCGAAGCGGGATGATCTACCCCTGGCCAGGGTGAAATCCGTGTAACAACGGATGGAGGCCCGAACCGGTGTCGGTTGCAAACGGCTCGGATGAGCTGGGGGTAGGGGTGAAAGGCCAATCAAATTCCGTGATAGCTCGTTCTCCCCGAAATAGCTTTAGGGCTAGCCTCGCGCGGTCCGTCCCGGAGGTAGAGCACTGGATGGACTAGGGGCCTTTACGGGCTACCGAATCCAACCAAACTCCGAATGCCGGGAACGTGTAGCGCGGGAGTCAGACGGTGAGGGATAAGCTTCATCGTCGAGAGGGGAACAGCCCAGACCGCCAGCTAAGGTCCCGAAATCTGCGCTAAGTGGGAAAGGAGGTCGGGAGGCCTAGACAGCCAGGAGGTTGGCTTAGAAGCAGCCATCCTTTAAAGAAAGCGTAACAGCTCACTGGTCGAGCCGCCCGGTGCCGACAATTCAACGGGGCTCAAGCGCAGTACCGAAGCTGCGGATGCGGCGGGGCTGAGGCCTCGGCGCATGGTAGGGGAGCGTTCCCAGCTGCGGTGAAGGCAGACCGAGAGGACTGCTGGAGCGCTGGGAAGTGACTCTGCCGGCATAAGTAGCGAGAAACCAGGTGAGAATCCTGGTCGCCGTAAGTCCAAGGTTTCCTGAGCAAGGTTCGTCCGCTCAGGGTTAGTCGGGACCTAAGGCGAGGCCGAAAGGCGTAGCCGAAGGACACACGGTTAATATTCCGTGACCACCTGGGCTCGACAAAGACCGATGGGGGGACGCGGCTCGTAAGTCTTGCAGTGTACTGGTTCCGCTGCAAGGCGAAGAGAGGCCCGGAGAGGCAAATCCGCCGGGCCGTCCGCCAGGAAAAGCCTCTAAGGGGAGTCCAGGTGCCCGTACCGGAAACGGACACACGTGGACGGGATGAGTATTCTCAGGCGCTCGGGTGATGGGCTGTTCAGGAACTCGGCAAATTGGCCCCGTAACTTCGGGAGAAGGGGTGCCCTGCCGCAAGGCGGGGTCGCAGGGAAACGCGCCAGGCGACTGTTTAACAAAAACACAGGTCTCTGCAAACTCATAAAAAGGATGTATAGGGACTGACGCCTGCCCGGTGCCGGAAGGTTAAGGGGAGGGGTTAGCCGCAAGGCGAAGCTCCGAACCGAAGCCCCGGTAAACGGCGGCCGTAACTATAACGGTCCTAAGGTAGCGAAATTCCTTGTCGGGTAAGTTCCGACCTGCACGAAAGGCGTAACGACTTGGCGACTGTCTTAACAGCCCGCCCGGCGAACTTGTGGTACCGGTGAAGACGCCGGTTGCCCGCCGCTAGACGGAAAGACCCCGTGCACCTTTACTGCACCCTAGTAGTGGGCTTTGGTGTTACCTGCGCAGGATAGGTGGGAGGCTACGAACCCGGGCTTTCGGGCTCGGGGGAGCCACCGGTGAGATACCACCCTGGTAATACTGAGGCTCTAACCTACCACCGTGAATCCGGTGGAGGGACACTGCTAGGCGGGTAGTTTGACTGGGGCGGTCGCCTCCTAAAAGGTAACGGAGGCGTGCGAAGCTCGGCTCAGGCGGTTTGGTAATCCGCCGTTGAGTGCAAGGGCATAAGCCGGGTTGACTGCGAGACCTACAAGTCGAGCAGGTGCGAAAGCAGGCCCTAG
>JAUQPO010000090.1 GCA_030550335.1 Acidobacteriota bacterium | reverse complement strand
CAGCGTCGAGCGGAAGGCTGACGTTGCAGACCCAAAGGGGAATGGGGTAGGCGTCATTTTGATCGGCCCCACCCCTATTCTGCGAATTTTCCGGTGCCAAAATGGAAAGCATGACGCAACCGGTTATCCTCATTGCTAACGGAGATCTCCGCCTGTCGGCAAACCAGGTCTGCTGGCCAGCCCAGCAAGCTGTGGAAGAGGCAGTGATGGCGGCCGTACGAAGGTTCGGCCGGGAGATCAAGCGAGGTCACCCGGTGGATCCGGTCAAAAAGCATGGTTTCATCGATAGCCAGAAGTACGGCATGAAGGTGTTCCGTGAGATCCCGCCCGACGCGCCGTTGATGGTGGTCGAAGCCGTCTGGCAGTATTCCCATCACATACTGCACGGGCTGTACAGCCATCGGGGGCCGATTCTGACGGTGGCTAATTGGAGTGGCCAGTGGCCGGGGCTAGTCGGATTGCTCAACCTGAATGGGTCGCTGACAAAGGCTGGTGTGAAGTACAGCACTCTCTGGAGTGAAAACTTCACCGACGATTACTTCCTCACCCGCCTGGAGAAATGGCTCAACGGCCAACCTGTGGAGCACGATACCAGCCACGCTCGCCCGCTCGGCAATATCCGGTTGCCGGATCGGGCTGAGCGCATCGCGGAGGAATTCGCACAGCAGCTGTTGCGGGACAAGGCGATCATGGGCGTCTTTGATGAAGGTTGTATGGGGATGTACAACGCCATCATCCCTGACGAGCTGCTCCACAAGGTCGGTGTGTTCAAAGAGCGGCTGAGCCAGTCCACTCTGTACGCGGAAATGTTACGTGTGCCGGACGAAGAAGCTTGGCAGGTTCGTCGGTGGCTCGAAGCCAAGGGGATGAAGTTCAAGACCGGCCCCAACCACGAAACCGACCTCACCGATGAGCAAATTCTGGGTCAGTGCAAGATGTACATCGCAGCTTTGCGCATTGCTGATGAGTTCGGCTGCGATGTCATTGGAATTCAGTACCAGCAAGGCCTGAAAGATCTGGCGCCCGCCTCGGATCTGGTGGAGGGATTACTCAACAACGTGGACCGGCCACCAGTGCGGCATCCACAGGAAGGTCGGATTTTATATGAGGGCGAGGCACTGCCCCACTTCAACGAGGTCGACGAGTGCGCGGGCCTGGATGCATTGATCACTTACCGCTTGTGGCGCAGGCTCGGGTTCGACCCGGAGACGACCTTGCACGACGTCCGCTACGGTGAGCACTATTCAGGCAACGGCATTGACGACTTCGTGTGGGTGTTCGAGATCTCCGGCGCCGTACCACCCAATCATCTGGAGGGTGGATACGCTGGAGCTGTCAGTGAGCGCCAACCCCCTATGTACTTCCCAGCGGGCGGTGGGACGATCAAGGGCGTTTCGAAGCCTGGGGAAATCGTTTGGAGCCGGATCTACATTGAGAACAACGAGCTCCACGCTGACATCGGCCGTGCCAAAGCGGTCAAGCTGCCTCCGGAGGAAACCGAGCGCCGCTGGCAGATCACTACGCCGCAGTGGCCGATCATGCATGCGGTCTTGTACGGCATCACGCGGGACCAAATGATGGCCAAGCACAAGGCGAACCACATCCAGGTGGCCTACGCGCCGGATGCCGAGGCAGCCAAGCTCGCCCTGGCCACCAAGGCTGCTACATTCCGGAACCTAGGGATCAAAGTGAACATCTGCGGGACCGAGCACGGCCTGCCGCTTTAAGCTTGGGCTCGATGCGACGCTCCTAGGCCTGGCGAAGCGGGCGGGTGTCGGACGTCAGGCAGGGCGCGGTAAACTGTTTGCCTGAAGCGAGGAAACAAGCAATGTCATTACGCGTTGGAATCATCGGTACAGGAGCAATCTCGCACAAGCACGCTGAAGCATACCGCAACATTGGTTACCGAGTGACGGTCTGCACCGACATCAACGAGCAGGCTGGCCGGGCGTTTGCCGAGAAGTGGGGGTGCGAATTCGTACCCACCTATCTTGATGTCTGCCGGCACCCCGAGGTCGATTATGTGGACGTGTGTACGTTTCCGGACTTTCGCTTGGAGCCGGTGATGGCCTGTGCGGAGGCTGGCAAGCATATCCAGGTGCAGAAGCCGATCGCCACTAACCTGGAGACTGCCCGCAAAATGATCGAGGTAGCTAAGCAAGCCGGCATCCAGTTGGGGGTGGTCAGCCAGCACCGGTTCGACGACGCCAGCTTATTTGTGCGCAAGGCCTTAGACGAAGGCCGACTGGGCAAGATCCTGGAGGCGGACGCGTACGTAAAGTGGTACCGGTCGCCAGAATATTATTCGCGGCCGATCAAAGGGAGCTGGAAGGTTGAGGGTGGTGGAGCCCTCATCAACCAGGCGATTCACCAGGTGGATCTGCTGTTGTGGTTGATCGGTCCGGTGACGGAAGTCTTCGGTATGTGGCAACTCGGAGGGTTGCACCGGATCGAATCCGAGGACGTGGTGGCTGCGGTGTTCCGATATAAGAACGGGGCCCAGGGAGTCATTCAGGCCTCAACGGCGTTCTGGCCGGGTTACACCGAGCGCGTAGAGATTCACGGGACCAAGGGCACGGCGATCATCGCCGGTGACAAGCTGATTGCCTGGGATGTGAAGGACGACACTGGGGAGAAGCCCCCGCTGGTCAAGGAAGTCCAGTCCGGATCGTCGGACCCTATGGCCATTCCCTTGGTTCCCTTTGAGCGGCAGTTTTTAGACTTTGGCGAGGCCATACGAACTGGCCGGAAGCCTACGGTCTCAGGTGAGGACGGGTACCGGGCATTGGAATTCGTGCTGGCGGTCTACCAATCTTGCCGGGAGGGCCGGAAGGTCGTGCTCCATGAGTAGCGAGTCCCCCGGCGACATGTCTTGGATGCTCCGTGTGCCGGCCTCCAGTGCGAACTTGGGGCCGGGGTTCGATGCGATTGGCTTGGCACTGGGGATCTATCTGAAGTGTCGGTTCCAGCCTGCTTCGAACTTACAGATCCACGTGACAGGACGGGACGCGCCGCTGATTCCGACGACTGAGGAAAACCTCATTTGGCAGGCTGCTCAGGCAGTGGCGCGCGAGGTGGGGTTGAAGCTCCCGCCGCTGCACATAGAAATCTACAACGACATCCCCATCGGCAAAGGGCTGGGCTCCAGTGCCGCGGCGCTCACGGCAGGCGTGGTGCTCGCCAATGTGGTGCTCGGGTTGCGTTGGCGTCGCAATCGCATCCTGGATGTGGCGGCGCGGATCGAAGGTCACCCCGACAACGTCGCGGCTTGCGTATTTGGTTCGGTCGTGGTCAGTGCCGTAGACGCGTCCGGCCGTACCCGGGCGATCCGTCTGGAGTTGCCTCCGGATTACCGGGTGGCGGTTGTGGTACCCGATTTCGTGCTGCCCACCGTCGAGGCGCGCAGCGTCCTCCCCACGCACTATCGCCGGGAACAAATCGTGTTCAACCTGCAGCGCGCGACGCTGTTGGTAGCTGCATTGGCCACGGGCGACTCAACTGCCTTCCCCACAGCCTTCGAGGATCAAATTCACCAGCCCTACCGTGCGGGGCTCGTCCCTGGTCTGGAAGAAATTCTGAAACTGCGGGCTCCCGGACTGTTGGGTTGCGCGTTGAGCGGGGCTGGCCCTTCCGTCGTTGTCCTCTACCGGCGGGGCAGCGAGGAAGTCTGCGACCTTGTGCGAGATGTGTTCCGGCGACATGGCCAGACAGCGGAGATCATTTGGTCGAACGTAGCTCCAAGCGGTTACGAGCTGTTGCGTGAGGAGTGCGTCTATGAGCGACGTGATCGACAAGACGATGAAAGCGGCGGGCTTACCTGAGCGGGATCCCCAACCTTATCCGGATTCGACCAAGCGCTTCCCCGATGGTGGGCAATACCGCATCGAAATTCCAAGTACGGAGGGCCCAGCGGCGCTTCGGGCTGTGCTGGAGGAAGCCAAGGAACGGGACGTACCGGTTCATCGCGTCAGTCAGGGTAGCGGCATCATGCTGCTCACCGACGACGAGATCCGCGAGATGTGCCGCTTAGGGCGCAAGGCTGGGATCGAGGTGAATCTGTTCGTTGGGCCGCGAGCCACGTACGATGTCGGAGCGCAGGTCTACTCCACCGCTGGCAAGAGCCTGGGCTGGAGCTTACGGGGAGCCGACCAGCTCCGTTACGCCTTGCTCGACGTCGTGCGGGCGGTTGAGTTAGGAATCCGGAGCGTACTGGTCTCGGACTTGGGTTGCCTCTGGCTCGTGAACCGGATGCGGCAAGCTGGCGACCTACCGAAGGAGTTGGTCATCAAGACGTCGGTGATCATGGCGCCCGTAAACCCAGCTTCCGCCCGGTTGCTGGAGGATCTGGGGGCGAACACCATCAACATTGCTTCGGATCTGTCCTTGTCTCAGATC
This sequence comes from Acidobacteriota bacterium, assembly GCA_030550335.1. GTDB lineage: Bacteria > Acidobacteriota > Terriglobia > Bryobacterales > Bryobacteraceae > JAUQPO01. The sequence goes on along the minus strand of JAUQPO010000090.1, from coordinate 7,341 downwards.
GCGGCGATCCGCCAGGCGATCGATGCGGTCATCGATTTCTATATCGAGGCGCCCGACAATCTTGGGGGGTTCCTGCGGTATTACGATATCCCTGAGCTTGTGCGCGTGGCTGCTCCCGTGTATTTGAAGTTCGGACTGCGCAATGCGCCAGATGTTTATCCCAGTGGGCTGCATCTGGAGAGAACCGTAGAAGCCTTACAACGCGAACGGGTGCGGCGCGCGCAAATTGCCATGGAACTAATTCGTAGGCACGCGCCGGGATTGCAAATGTCGCCCTTGCGCGCTGCTGACCTGGGGGTGCCTGCCGCATGAGACGATTGCTTGCGCTCACATTAGCGTTATTGGTTTCTTCAGTTGGCGTCTGCGCTGTCGAGCTGCGCGTGATGACGTTCAACGTGCGCTACCCAAACCCGAAGGACGGCGCTCACGTGTGGTCTAACCGCCGGGATGTACTGCTGGCTGCAATCCGAGCCAGAACCCCAGACCTAATTGGCACACAAGAGCTTTACTTCGAGCAAGGCGAGTACATAGTCCAGCAACTGCCGGAATACCGTTGGTTCGGCATTAGTCGCCGTGGAAACCATACTGACGAGCACATGGGTGTCTTCTACAAGGCTGCCCGGATGGAAGTACTCGAATCCGGCAATTTCTGGTTGTCAGAGACGCCGGACAAGCCGGGCTCCATGTCATGGAACATCACCTTGCCTAGGATGGTCACCTGGGGCCGGTTTCGCTTACGCCCGGCAGGTCCGGAGTTTTACTTCCTCAACACGCACTTGCCCCATCGCCCAGAAGATGCCGAAGCTCGCGTGAACTGCGCAAAAGTGATCCTAGAGTTCATTTCCAAGCTTCCGCGAGAAGTCCCTTTGATCTTGACCGGCGATTTCAACGACCCTGCAGGCGGCCGGGTGTATCAGTTGTTGACGGAGCAGTTGCGGGACGCTTGGGCGATCAGCGAGGGCGTTTCTGGTCCCGAAGGAACGTTCCATGGATTCTCGGGCCAGCCGGGGCCGGCGCGGATTGACTGGATCCTCCTCCGGGGTAACTGGCGGGTCCTAGAAGTGGAAACCATGACCTTCCGGCGGGGCAAGCTTTACCCCTCGGACCACTTTCCAGTGGTCGCGACGATCGAACTTCGCTGAACCCACTGCTGCCAACCCCGGCCGATCGTTGGCGCAACAATTGCCCAACCGGCTCGGGAATCCTCAGTCCAACGCGCGGCGCTCAGCCAACCCTAAAAAGGTAAATTCTCCCCAGCGGATTCCTAAACCTGTAGGGTTGAGCTTTAGCCGGCGCGGCGCTTTGCTTCCGCGGTTGGCTATCCAAACAGGGTTATGGCTACTGCCCATGCTAAGGTGGCTGACCGGTGCGGCGCCAGCTCGCGCTAGCTTGCAGCTCGGTTGGAGTCAAGGTGGCTTGTCAGCCACAAAGAACCTTGCCAAGGTTGAAGGTCCTCCAAACAGGAGTGCGTAGGCGACTCTTCCCCCGCAGGCCGATTGGCCTTGCGTCAGCATCGATATGCACTGAAGTAACGGGACTCGTATGTCGGTACAAGTCGCACGCCACAAGCACACTCACCATCTCTGGCGCAAGGGGACTGGAGGACCACTCACAGTCATGTTGATGCACCGTTTCCACTCGCGCAGAGAGGTTTCTAAGCGCGCCTCGCGAAACCCAGTATTGACCGTGTCGGTCTCCATTTAGCCAGGGAGACTCTGGCCGGTCATCTCGGTTGGCAATAACCAGATATCCGGGTCGCTTCGGGAGGCTCGGTTGAGGGGCGGGGTGGGTTGGTACGCCCCACCTGGGAAATCCAATTTGAGATCAAGATCCAGCTGGCCGCGGGTCGCTACGCTTTTGGCAACGGTCGCCCTTTTCGTCTGTGTGGGCTTTACGGCGTCCGATTGAGCAAGGCTTTGTTGGGGACGCGGCTGCCACAGCGCGCAAGGGGTCCCAACCAGAACGCTGGAGTGCGGGGTTGCTCCGGGTAGCAGGCGGGTAAACGGCTACCGGCTGGGTTGCGATAGTCTGCCGAGGATGTGCCCTTGTAGCCACAGCTCGACCTCACACGGCCGGTGGATTGGCCCGAAGCTGTTGGCACAAACCCATGAGAGCGGCACAAAAACGTGCTCCACCGTCGGGCGTGCGGAACGAATGCCCTTCCCAAGAGCTTCTGCGAAGCTACGCCCTCAGGCTCAGTCGTAGAGTTCCGGTGGGACGTTACCGTAGCTCCAAGGCGTGCGGAATGGCGGAGCCAAAGGCGGACTGGGCAAAGGGGAAGGCCGGAGCTCGGCCGCCAGCTCCACTAACACCTCTACGATTTTTCGCCCGGCCGAGGGCTCGAGATTCGAATAGCTGGTGAGCCGCGTTTCGTAGCCCCCGCCGCGGGGTCCGAAGGCTTCTTCCGTTGGAACGTAGCCCACACAACCGTTAGCCAGCTCGACTGGCATCACTACTGGGAAGCGGACGCGCTGCTTCAGCTCCAGACCGAACTCCACAAACATTTCGCCCGGGCTCGCCAACAAAACCGCTGGCCCGAGTTGAACCACCTGGAGTTCCACGGTCGCCCACGGTTGACGTTGGATCAAAGCATCCAGCAGAACGATCTCTTTGGCAAAGATCCACTCGGTTCGATCGCCTTGTTGCGGGTCGCGCTTTACAATTTCTAAAGCCTCGCGCACGCGCTCTGGCGCAGGTACGCGACGCTGGAGCTGAAGAACCCGACTGAGAGCACGAACGGGACCAAAGCTTCCCTGAGGAGCCCCGAGCAGTACGCGCAGCGCTTCGGCCCCGACGCGTCCTCCTACAAGCTTGGCCCATTGTTCAGCGGGCGGGTTCGCGTAAGGGCTGAGATTGTCCACTTGTGTCACGTCCCCGGAAAAACCGGCCAGAAACAAGATCACCGCGTGATCACCGAAAAATCCTCGAATGGCACGCTCCAGGTAATAAATCCAGTTGGCGGAAATTCCGCCCGGGTTGGTAGTGGCATGGCAAGCGAAGTTCACTAGGCAGCCCAGTAGCTGGTTGTCTAGGTCCCAGATACCGATCACACTGACGTCGGGGTCGATCGGGCCAGCGTACGCTAGGTTTTCGGGATTTCCTTTGCCCGGGTGAGTCCACGTGCCACCGTTTTTCATGCGAATCCGGCGATTGAAGCTCACCCCGGACTCCCGACCGACCGCAAACGAGCAGCGGGCTGGGCGGCGCTGCTCGTTGGCCAAGCGCACCGCCTCCACAATTTCCGATTCGAGCCGTTCCAAGTATCGCGGGTCAGCGCACGAGCTGTGCTCGTAGGCGAGCTTGCGCACGAGTTCGGAGGCGTGGTCGTATTCCCCGGGCTGTACCATGCCCGTGGGGCCCGACGAGTGAGAATGGGTAGCCGCAATCAGGATTGCTAGCTCGGGAATGCCTGTGGTGGCGGCGATTCGTTTGCGGCAGCGTTCTACGAGGTTTCGCGGCACCATCAATGCATCCACGCTGACGATCGCCACGCGGTCGCGCCCATCGTCGAACACTGCCGCGCGGACTTTGCAAGGATCATGGAACGCCGTGTGGAAGACTTTGAAGTAGTTGCCTGGCTGCTCCATGCCGATGGCTGGAGTGATGTCGCGTTCGGCTAAGCCAACGCGTTCCGGCGGAGTTGATTCAAGGAACGCGCGGGCCGGTGCGTGCGGAGGTCGCATGACGTGTGCCAACGCGATGGTTTGGAGCCAGCCTCGCCGCGTCAATCCGTGGCGCGTCATGATGAGGTTCGGTCGTCCTGGACTTCTGAGCCCGCGCTGTGAGTCTCCGCTCAACTCTGCCGGGCGGATCGGATCCTAGCGAGTGCTGACCAGCGCACGCTAGGCTTCTTTCACCACCTCGTCCCAGCTCACAATGCGCCGTTCGTAGATAGCGCGTGTCCCCATGATGGCCTGGGCGGTGGCGATAAAGGCTGCTTCGACGTCCGTCAGTGGCTTTGCTTGGTTCCGCACGCAGTCGACGAAGGCAGCGAGAGCCATGTAAGTAGCGTCCTGGCCTGCATTGGGAACATCCAGCTTTTGGGCCTGCCGCTCCGTTCGAGGTTGCCAGACAGCCTCGGCAAGATCGATGGCACCTTCGGAACCGAACACACGCTCCTTAATGCCCGTGAATCGAGGTGGATCGAAATAGTGGTGACTGAAATTCACTCGCTGGCCGTCTGGGTATTCGAGGATGAGACTGTAGTTGTCCATCACAGTCCGACCGGGCGGTTCGTTGACGAACAAGTTCGTGCCGCCGGAACCCATCGCACGAACCGGATGCTTGCCGATCGCCCAGGTGAATAGGTCGAGGATGTGAATGCCTTGATCGATGAGTATGTCGCCGCTTTTCTCACGATCGAAGTACCAGGGGATGTCCCTAGGCAGGTCTCCGCCGTGGCGCATCCCATGGCAAAGCAATACCCGGCCGATACCGCCACTATGGATGAACTTCATCGAAGCATTCCGGTTCGGGTCGTACCTGAGCTGGAAGCCCACCTGCATGATGCCTTTAGCCTGACGGGCAGCACGGACAGTCATCCGGCAGTCTTCAATGGTCAAAGCTAAGGGCTTTTCCGCGTACAGGTGCTTGCCCATTTCCAAGACGGTGAGATTGACGTCCTTGTGGGCCCAGTCATAGACCGCCTGGACGACAGCATCGATCTCTTTTTGTTCGTCGAGCATACGCCGATAGTCGGTCCAAACGCGTGCGGAACCTCCACTGTCGGCCACGAGTTGGGCAGCCTTGCGTGCACGCTCTTCGTCGAGATCGCAAACTGCGACTACCCGCACGCCTGGCACTTTCAACATTTGGCGCAGCAAGAACGAGCCGCGATTGCCGACGCCAATGAAAGCCACGCGGAGTTCATCGGACCGGGTCTGCCCCTTCAGAATGGAGGGCGCTGAAGTCAGGGCTAGGCTGGAAGTGAGGAATTCTCGCCGTGTCCGCCTCATAGGCAAGCTTGTAGCGTGCCCCCAGCCCGCCTGTCAAGCGCGTGAAACGGCAAGGTCGGCAAGCAGTTTCTCCTCCGTGAGCTACTGGCACGGCAGGCCCAGTTTCTGTGCCCCGCCTAACGGTCCCGCTCGACCACTAAGTCCGGTAGGGATGCGAGGGCGCGTTGGATCGCGGAGTCGGGAAAAGTTTGGATGATCGCTCGAGCCTGATCAGCAAACTGACGGGCCTGCTCGAAGGCTTGCTCGATACCGCCGCGGCGGTGCAGTAGCTCCAGCACATCGGCCCACGCGACGCGCGTGTATTCGCCGTCCGAAACGATGCTCGCGATCAAGGCCCGTTCGTCTTCGCTGGCGGTGCGTAGGGCACAGATCAGCGGAAGAGTAACTTTGCCTTCCCTCAGGTCGCTCCCCACGGGCTTACCGAGAACTTCCTGATCTGCTATGAAATCGAGGATATCGTCTACCAACTGGAACGCCATGCCCAGGTTCCACGCGTAGCGGGCTAGTTGAGCTTGGACCATCTCGGTGGCACCGGATACCAACGCCCCGAGCTGGGCACAGGCGGAAAACAGGCTAGCTGTCTTCCGGTCTACGAGATCGAAGTATTCCGCTTCCGAAATGTCGATCTTTCGGAGCCGTTCGAGCTGTAAGAGCTCGCCCTCGACCATCTGTTGGGTCAGGTTGATCAAAATGTCGAGGATGCGGAAGTCTCGCTGCCGAAGCGCGATGCGGAACGCCTGCATGTAAATCCAATCGCCGGCCAGTACGCAGGTGTGGTTACCCCAGATCACGTTCGTGGAAGGACGCCCTCGGCGGGTTTCCGCCACGTCGATCACGTCATCGTGCACCAGTGTGGCCGTGTGGATCATTTCCACCACAGCAGCGAGTTCGATGGCCTCCCGGGTGACGGGGCCACATAGTTTGGCTGAAAGTAGCAGCAGCGTCGGGCGTAAGCGCTTGCCACCGCTTGCTTGAAGATAGCGACTGATACCGGTGATGGCAGTGACCTCGGAGGCAGTTTCACGGGCAATCTGTGCCTCCACTTGTTCGAGCTCGGGTTGGACAAGCTCGAACACCTCCCGCGCCCCCAACGTATACCCCGTTTTACTGGCTCCCATACGAGTTGGTTCCAGTTTACTGAGCCCCGGCGGACCCTGGCAAACACAGCCGATAGAAATTCGCTGTGGTCACAGCCGCCAACTCGTCAACCGGCATTTGACGCAGCTCCGCAATCTTGCGAGCGACTTCAATGACAAACGCCGGTTCGTTGCGCTTGCCCCGGTGGGGGACCGGGGCGAGGTAAGGCGCGTCGGTCTCGATGAGCAAACGGTCGAGGGGCACCCGCTGGGCACATTCCTGCGTGCGTTGGGCCTTCGGGAAAGTGACCACGCCAGCAAAGCTGATGTAAAAACCCATCCCCAGCCCTGCCGCCAGCTCGTCGGGTCCACCCGAGAAGCAATGCAGAATGCCGTTGCGGGGGCGCTCTCCAAGTTCTCGTTTCAGTAGCGCGAGAGTATCAGGCCAGGCTTCGCGGGTGTGGACAATGACAGGCTTACCGAGTTCGACCGCGATCGCCAGCTGCTGCGCGAACACAGTTCGTTGGATTTCAGGGGGCGAGAAATTGTAGTGGTAATCCAGCCCAATTTCGCCCACGGCGACGACCTTCGGGTGCTGGAGCAGGTCCCGAAGCCAGCGTGGCCAATCCACGCTGGCGCGAGCGGCATCGTGGGGATGGATCCCGACCGCTGCGTATACGAAAGGGTATTGTTCGGCGAGCTGCAGCGCCCTGGACTGCTCCTCCAAGGTGGCGCCCGTCGCTATGGTGAGAATCGTGCTTACGCCGGCGGCCTGGGCACGTTCCAAGATAGCTTCGCGATCCTGGTCAAACCGGGTATCGTCCAAGTGACAGTGAGAGTCGGTAGCCTTCATCGGATGCGTGTGCCGGGGGGTACGGGTTTGTCCAGCGTGAGCAGCACCGGGAGACCCGAATCGGGTGTGGCAGCCAGTACCATGCCGTTGGATTCAATCCCCCGGAGCTTGCGAGGCTCCAAATTAGCGACGATGACCACCGATCGTCCCACGAGCTCCTCGGGCTGGTAAGCTTCAGCGATTCCTGCAACCAGCGTTCGAGCTTTGGGTTCCCCTGCGTCGACGACGAGCTTGAGGAGTTTGTCGGCCCCTGCCACACGTTCCGCGGCGAGGATCTTCGCTACCCGTAGTTCGACCTTGGCAAATTCGTCAATGCTGATCCGCGGCGTGGTCTCCGGGGCGGGCTTCTGGCCGAGCAGAGCGGCTTGGCGGGCTGATTCCTGGATTTCCAATTCCCTCATGCGCTGAACTGCTGGCTGAAGCTCCAAGCGAGGGAACACCGGCGTGGGTTCCTGGA
>JAUQPO010000089.1 GCA_030550335.1 Acidobacteriota bacterium | reverse complement strand
TGGGAAGCACGCCATGGACCGATCCCGAAAGGTTCCTTCGTGGCTCTACGGACCGACTGGTCGAAACGCTGGCCGGATCCAAAAGCCATGCGCAACGAGGATGCGCGAGGGATAGCCCATTATCCCGGCTGGAGCCTCGAAGTCCTGCGGTATCTGTACGAAGATCGGCAGGTCACAGCGACTGGCCACGAAACCACCGACACGGACCCTGGCATTGCGACCTCGCGCGGCGACTACTCGCTCGAGCGTTACGTCCTATCGCGAAATCGTTACCAAATTGAGTTGCTGGCTAATCTGGACCGCGTGCCGGAAGCGGGAGCTGTGGTGGTCGTCAGTTTTCCTAAGCCGAAAAACGGCTCGGGGTTCCCTGCCAGGGTCTTCGCGATTGTCCCTCGCTAGAATGCCGTCGCCCAGCAGCGCGAAGCTGGAATGGTTTGGGCCTACTGACCTTCGCGCAACGGCCAAAGGGGGTGGTCCGTACGCGCGGTTCGCAAGTATTCCCGGATTTTTTCCACCACCTCCGGATGCTGGCCAGCTAGATCGCGGCTTTCACCAGGGTCAGTACTGAGGTCATAAAGCTCCACAGGCCCACTGGGAGAGTGCCGCACAGCCTTCCATTTCCCCATGCGGATCGCCTGAACGGTCGCAGGGCGCTCATGAAACTCCCAATAGAGGAATGCATGCTGCCGCTGGCGAGACGGGTCACCGAGCAGCGTCGGTAAAAAAGAGATGCCATCGACATCGACTGGCAGCGCCACGCCCAACAGCTCCGCAAAGGTAGGAAGATAGTCCCAGAACGCGCACACGTGGTCACTCACCACACCTTTCGGAATGCGGCCTGGCCAGCGAGCGATCAACGGCACGCGGATCCCTCCTTCGTACAGGTCGCGTTTGATGCCGCGGAATGGGCCGTTGGAGTCGTTGAATTCCGGGTCGTTGCCGCCTTCACGATGAGGGCCATTATCGCTGGTGAACAGCACCAGCGTGCGATCGCTCAACCCTAAGCGCTCCAGTTGATCGAGAATGCGCCCGACGTCTTGATCCAAGCGCGTGATCATCGCCGCGTGGCCTTTCTGGGGTTCCGGCCACGGTAGGTCCCGATAAATGCCATAGTCGGGAATTTCCATACCCCGATCGCCGGCCTCGTTGTTGGCATGGGGTAACGTTGTCGCGAAATACAGGAAAAATGGCCGGGCCCGATTGCGGCGGATAAAAGCCAAGGCCTCCTTGAGCATGAGGTCCGGCGCGTAATCGAGGCGCCGGATCGCAACCCCGGCACCGTCCGGCCGCTTGGGCTCAGCGAGGAGATTCCGCAGGACGACCCGCTGGTGGTTACGAAACAGAAACTCAGGGAAGTAATTGTGCGCATGCCGCTGGCATAGATACCCGAAAAAGTAATCGAAGCCTTGGCGATTGGGCTCGCCCGAGGAACCAGGGCCGCCTAACCCCCATTTACCGATCAAGGCAGTAGTGTAGCCTGCCTGCTTGAACAGCTCGGCGAGGGTGAACGCCTCATCCGGAATGGGCTGTTGCCCCATGGGTTGAACTTCACGGTTGCCTCGAACCGGACAGTGCCCCGTGTGCAAGCCAAGCATGAGTGCGCATCGGGAGGGTGCGCACACAGTGTGCCCAGCATAGTGATCGGTGAACCGCATGCCTTCTTGCGCCATGCGATCGAGAACAGGCGTGCGGATGTTGCGTTGGCCGTAACAACCCAGGTCACCCCACCCTAAATCATCAGCAACGATGAGCACCACGTTGGGTCGGTGGGAGGTGAGCGCGTTCGTGCGCCCAAGCACCGGAAGGCTCGATATGCAACCGAGCAGGCACGTCCCCAATCGCCAATAGCGAAGCCACCTCACGGCTTGTGCTCCTCAGGGCGATTTTAAGTCGCTGGTGCCCCACTAGGCAGCCCGATTGAGCGAGCACTGACCTTGGCTCCGCGCTCAGCCGTCACGTCGTCCTAGTACTATCAGGAAATTTCCTTGGGAATTTCCTAGTTGAAAGCCATTTCTCAGTTGGGTTATCTGGAATTGCCGCATGGCTTCAGGAATATCGCCCAGGCAGTTTGAACAGCTGTGGCAGAAATTGCAACGCCTCGGCTTGTCCACTTACGAGGCCAGGGCGTATTTGGTTCTGCTCGGCCACCCGCAATTTAAAGCGCCAGAGTTGGCCTCTCGGGCGGCCATCCCCAAGCAAAAAATCTACGACGTCCTAGATAAGCTTGTCGAAAAAGGCCTGGCTGTGGTGGCGCCCGGGCGGACAAAGCTCTTCGCTGCTGTAGATCCAGCGGACGCAATTCCGAACTTGATCGCCCGGCACCGCAAAGCCGTCGAACAGGAGCTCGCCCAACTGACGCAACTGGGCACCGGATTGGCCGAAGAATTACGACGCCTCAGTCATCGAGGCAAAGCACCCCAGGTGGGACTCCAGTACGTCAAAATCGTCATGGATCCGATCCAAGCCGGGCTGCGTTATCGTGAGCTGCTCGCACAAGTGTGTACGCAACTGGAGGAATTTGTCTGTGCACCTTATGCGGCCACCCCACTGGAAGCCGACCTTCTCGAGCAAGCTCGACAGCGGGGCGTGCGTTGCCGTTTGATCCTGGAGGAGTCAACCGCGGAACAATTGAGTGATGTCCTGCCGGCGCTGGTGCGCTCGGGTGTGGAACTCAGAATACGCGCCACGTTGCCAGTCAAGCTCGCCCTTTTCGACAACCGCTACGGGATGTGCGCCTTACGCGACCCAGTGGTCACCCAGCCGGGCTGGACGACGATGACATTCGAGCATCCAGGGATGCTTGAAGTGATGCACGTGATCTTCGAGCATTACTGGGCCCAGGCACGGGAGCTGGCCTAGGAACCTCGCTCGCAGAATCACTCTATCCTAAACAGGCGTTAGAGTCTTAGCCCCCTCCCAGCAGTCCGCTGCACAAGTCTGCGCGCGCACCGGCTTTTACCACGCTAGCACTCACGTTCAGGTAGCCAGCTTCCCCAAAAGCTCTAAATCGACGTTCCCACCCGAGATTACGATTCCGGCAGTCCTCACCCCCGCGGGTACTTTCCGGAACAACGCCGCCGCAGCGGCCACAGCTCCGCTCGGCTCAACGACGATTTTCAAGCGAGTGAGTAGAAACCGCATGGTCTGTCGGATTTCCTCTTCGCTGACGACCAACACGTCGTCTACCAGAGCCTGGATAATCGGAAACGTGATTTCGCCAGGGCAAGTAGCACGGAGTCCATCAGCTATCGTTTCTGGAATGGGGATTTCGACCCGACGCCTCTCCCGCAACGACCGTCGCGTGTCGTCCGCGAGCTCTGGTTCCACACCGTAAACACGAATCGAAGGTTTCAGACCCCGTGCAGCCACCGCACAACCCGAAATCAATCCTCCACCGCCGACGGGCACAAGCAGCGCGTCGACCTCGGGAACCTGCTCCAACAATTCCAGCGCCACCGTTCCCTGCCCTGCGATCGTCCAGGGATGGTCATAGGGCGGCACCAATATGGCACCCGTCTCTTGGGCGATCTGCCTGCCGATGGCTTCCCGACTCTGCCGGTGCCGGTCGTAAGTCACGATCTTCGCCCCTTGCGCAGCGGTGGCCTCCAACTTGCCGCGGGGTGCGTCTGCAGGCATGACCAGAGTGGCGTGTGTCCCAGCGAGTCGTGCAGCGATGGCCACAGCCTGGGCATGATTCCCTGACGAGTACGCCACTAGCCCGCGGGCCCGCTCCTCCGGCGAGAGCGAAAACACGAAGTTGGAAGCCCCACGGAGCTTAAAAGAGCCACCGCGCTGGAAATTCTCGCACTTGAAGAAGCAACGGAAGCCGGCCTGCTCGTCGAAACTCCTGCTCGTTAAGACCGGCGTTCGATGCACGTAGGGGCGCACGCGGTCCGCAGCTCGCTGCACATCTTCGAAAGCTACAGGCAAACTCATGGGAGGCAGAGTTTCATTCTAGCCCGGCGCCGCTGTAGGCAGGGTGGCGAACCACCCGCCTAGAACCAAACTCCAGACGTTGCCGAGTCTCCAAAGGGTCCCCAGCATTCTTCTAGCACTGTACGAACCGGTTCGAGCTGGGCGAAGGTGTTTCCGTTACCCGATAATGTTAGGTTCATCGCTGACATAACGGCCATGAAGAACTTCACGCTGCACATTCCTACACGGTTGATCTTTGGGCGTGGTGCCATTGCTTCCATCGGGACGGAAATCGCCCGAGACGGCCACAAGTTCGTGCTGATGATCGCCGGAGGAGGAAGCATCAAACGCACCGGGGTGTACGAACAGGTGGTCGAGTCCCTCCGTAACAATGACCGGCGCTGGGAAGAATGCTGGGGTGTCCAGCCGAACCCCACCTTGAGCAAGGTCCGCGAGATGATCGCCCAGGCGCGGCGGCTCGGCGTGGACGCTGTCCTCGCGGTCGGTGGCGGAAGCGTCATCGATTCGGCCAAGGCCGTGGCCGCAGGCTATTACGTCGACGACGTTTGGGAATTGTTTGAGAAAGACGAGCCGGTCAACCGAGCCCTACCTGTTTACACCGTCCTCACGCTTTCTGCTGCCGGTAGCGAGATGAACCCGTATGCGGTCATCACCAATGAAGCAGAGAAGAAGAAATGGGCTATCGGTGGGCCCGCACTGTACCCAAAGGCCTCCGTGGTCGACCCTTCAGTGCAGGTCCACCTGCCTTGGAAACAGACGGTCAATGGTGCGGTGGATTCGCTCTCGCATATCATGGAGCATTACTTCCTGGGAGGTGGCGAAACCACGCTGGCTTATGACGAAAGCCTGATGCGCACCATCGTCCAGGTCACTGACCGCCTCCAACAAGCTCCTACCGACTACGATGCCCGGGCTAGCCTGGCATGGGCCTCGACGCTAGCGCTGAACGGCATCAGTGGAGCCGGGTTAGGCGATGGGGACTGGACGACCCATGCGTTGGAACATGGTCTGAGCGGAGCCCATCCAGAAATTGCTCACGGTGAGGGGTTGGCCGTGCTATTCCCGGCTTGGATCCTGTACTGCCAAGACGCTAACCCGGCGTTGTTTGCCCGGTGGGCCAAAGCCGTTTGGGGGGCAGCCTCAGTGCAGGACGGAGTCTCCGCTTACCGGGCCAAACTCCGTTCCTGGGGTGCACCGATAACGCTCAAGGAGCTTGGGATCAAGCGTGAGGAGTTGAAAGAGCTGGCCGAGCTCGCCTGGGGCGTCGGCAACCATGGGGTGGTCAAGCCCTTAGAACCCGAGGACTTCTTGAGGATCCTGGAGTTGGCCTTCGAATGATGCCCCGAGCGGAGAAGGCGCTTGTCCCCCGCGTGAGGCTCGAGGGGGGCTCGAGTCGTCGACTTTCCTGACACCTGGCAACCACACACGGTATCTCCCCAATCGGTAGAGCTCCCCTCGGGCGGGCAGCAGGCGCTTCAGCCGGTCGGTAACCTTATAGTTCCGCTACCATAGCCCCCGATGGTAGAGTTGAGCCCGCGCGGCTTCACCCCAACCGCAATTCGAGGGTTGCCTTCAACTTCGCGTGGAGCTGGACGTCACCAACCATCCACGCGAGCGGGATCTTGCCGGCAGGGAGGGCCTGGGTCCGTTCTAGGAGACCTTCGGGGCGCACGCTAGTCCACAGGCCCCAGCGTTCTGTCCGGATAGCCGTAACCTCTTCTGTCTCGGGTTGCGGAACAATTCGCTTGCGAACCCCGCGGCAAACCGAAGGGCTTGCCGGATTCTAGGTAGCCCTTGCATCCCCATCCGACCCGCCCGTTGGGTTTCACTCCGCAGTAGGGCTTCACCGCCCTACTTGCGGGATTTGGTTTGAGGATTGGGGGACCGGGCGCACGTCCGGGGTCGTTAGCAAGAGCAGTTGTCCGAAACGGGAGCAGGCTCGGGTGGGTGGACTCGCCCAAAGTTGATATTGCGAAACTCAGATTTCTTGCATAGCATCATTTAGTGTGGTAGACTGAAATCGAGCCGCCTAACCCCCAACAGGAGGCCATCCCGATGGACATCAATCGCTTCACAGAAAAGCTCCAAGACGCCCTCAGGGCCGCCCATTCCAAGGCCATCCGTCTGAATCATCAGCAAGTGGACGTCGAGCACCTCATGCTCGCCCTGCTCGAACAGGAAGACGGCCTGGCCCCAGCCATCCTTTCTAAGGCTGGACTCAATATTCAAACCCTAAGGCAGCGATTCGAACAAGAACTGGAGCGGCTCCCTCGGGTGATCACCTCGACTGGAGCACCGGATCAGATTTACATCACCGGGCGCCTCCAGCGCCTGCTCACCCTGGCTGAAGAAGAGGCTAAGCGCCTCAAGGATGAATACATATCGGTCGAGCACGTACTGCTTGCAGCGCTCGAGGATGGAGGGGTTACCGGCAGGATCTTCAAAAGCGTCGGCTTGGACCGTGACCAGCTGATGAAGGCCTTACAGCAGGTCCGGGGCACTCAGCGGGTCACTTCGCCTACGCCGGAGGCCACTTACCAAGCGCTGGAGCGGTACGGGCGAGACCTGACCAAGCTGGCAGCCCAGGGCAAGCTTGACCCGGTGATCGGGCGAGACGAAGAGATCCGTCGGGTCATCCAAGTCCTCTCGCGCCGCACCAAGAACAATCCCGTCCTGATTGGAGATCCCGGGGTCGGCAAGACGGCGATTGTAGAGGGTTTGGCCCAACGGATCGTCCGGGGCGATGTTCCCGAGGGGTTGAAGAACAAGCGGCTGATTGCCTTGGACATGGGGGCGTTGATCGCGGGCGCTAAGTACCGTGGGGAGTTTGAGGAGCGCCTGAAAGCAGTGCTCAAAGAGGTTCAGGAGTCTCAGGGTGAAATCATTCTCTTCATCGACGAGTTGCATACGGTCGTCGGGGCAGGCCGGGCGGAAGGTGCGCCGATGGATGCCAGCAACTTGCTCAAGCCTATGCTGGCGCGGGGCGAGTTGCACTGCATCGGTGCCACCACGCTGGATGAGTACCGCAAGTATATCGAGAAGGATGCGGCGTTGGAACGGCGCTTCCAGCCGATTCTGGTGAGCGAGCCCTCAGTGGAGGACACCATTTCGATCCTGCGCGGGTTGAAGGAGCGCTATGAAGTTCACCACGGTGTTCGCATCAAGGACTCAGCGCTGGTAGCGGCAGCGGTACTCTCTAACCGGTACATTTCCGATCGCTTCCTACCCGACAAGGCGATCGACCTGGTCGATGAAGCTGCAGCCAAGCTCCGCACAGAGATCGACTCGATGCCGGCCGAGCTGGATGAGATCTTGCGGCGGATCATGCAGCTGGAGATCGAGCGCGAGGCATTGAAGAAAGAAACCGATCCTGCCTCACGTGAGCGCCTGGAGAAGCTTGAAAAAGAGCTGGCGGATTTGAAAGCCGAGGCTTCCGCTCTGCAAGCGCGCTGGCAAGCCGAGAAAGAGCTTGTGCAGAAGCTGCGGGAACTGCGTGAGCAGATCGAGCAGACGCGCATCGAGATCGAGCGTGCTGAACGTGAGTACGACCTGAACCGAGCAGCGGAGTTGAAGTATGGGAAGCTGGTGCGGCTGGAGCAGGAGTTGAAGAAAGCTGAGGAACAGCTAACGGCCCAGGGTGGTCCCCGGTTGCTGAAGGAGGAGGTAGATGAAGAGGACATCGCGGAGGTCGTTAGCCGGTGGACTGGCATACCGGTTCACAAGCTGCTGGAAGGGGAGATGCAAAAGCTGTTGCACCTGGAGGACCACCTGCACAAGCGGGTAGTGGGCCAAGACGAGGCAGTGCGCAGCGTGGCCGAAGCGGTTATGCGCGCGCGGTCTGGCCTGAAAGATCCCAACCGGCCGATTGGCAGCTTCCTGTTCCTGGGGCCTACCGGTGTGGGTAAGACGGAGCTGGCTCGGGCGCTGGCCGAGTCGCTCTTTGATGACGAGCGGGCCATGATCCGCATTGACATGAGCGAGTATCAGGAAAAGCACACCGTGGCACGCCTGATCGGTGCGCCGCCAGGCTACGTGGGCTATGAGGAAGGTGGCCAGTTGACGGAAGCCGTGCGTCGCCGGCCCTATTCGGTGATTCTCTTTGACGAGGTCGAGAAAGCACACCCGGATGTGTTCAACCTCATGCTGCAAATCCTGGACGATGGGCGGCTAACCGATGGGCACGGCCGCACGGTGGACTTCAAGAACACGATCATCATTATGACTTCCAACATCGGCAGCCACCGGATCCTCGAGTACCGCGGCGCCTTGACCGGCCCCGCCTACGAGAGGGTCAAAGAAGCGGTTCTCGAGGAGGTCCGCCGGTTCTTCCGGCCCGAATTTTTGAACCGCCTCGACGAGATCATCGTCTTCCATGCGTTAACTGAAGAACATCTGATGAAGATCGTCGACATTCAGCTCGACCGGTTGCGCGAGCGCCTACGGGACCGCCACATCCAGCTGGAGCTCACTGAGGAAGCCAAACGGCACCTGGTGCGCGTGGGGTACGACCCCGTTTACGGTGCTCGACCGCTCAAGCGGGCGATCCAGAGGGAAGTGGAAACGCCGCTGGCCCGACTGGTACTTCAAGGTGCAGTCCGAGAGGGTCAGACGGTGAGTGTGGGCTACGATCCGGTCCGAGGAGAGCTGACGTTCAACGTAGTCGAGCCGGTTGCGGCTCACTCGGACTAAGCCACGGTCAGCAGTTCGATGCCATGATAATGGTCAGCGAGACTGAGGGGAAGCACAAGCAACCATGGCTCGAGACCGGGAACATCTACCCCTGATCTACCAAACGCTGGGCGAACCAGCTACCGAGCTGGCCTGGCGACCCGCAGCGGACATCTACCGGACTCCAGATGGGTGGCTTTTGAAATTCGAACTAGCGGGCGTGGAACCGGAAGATGTGAGCATTCACGTTCAAGGCTGCACGTTAACCATTTCTGGGGTACGACGAGACCGCCTGGCGGACGGAGAACTGCGCCACTACTCTATGGAAATCAGTTACAGCCGTTTCCACCGGAGCATCCAGCTTCCCTGCCCCATCGATGGGGGCAGCCTGGATGTGAAATTCCATAACGGAATTCTCTTGGTTCGCGTCAAGAACCAACAGGAGGGCAAATGAGCGGGCTATTGCATAAAGAAGAATCGCCAATCCAAGTGCTGCCTTTGCTGCCACTGAAGAACACGGCGCTGTTCCCCCATTTGCTCATGCCATTATCGGTTGGCCGGCCTAAGAGCCTGGCGGCCGTGGAGGCGGCACTGGCGACCGAAGAAAAAGAGCTGGCGATCGTCGCCCAACGGGATGCGAATGTCGAGGTTCCTGGCAAAGAAGACCTTTACAACTACGGCACGAAAGCGGTGATCCGAAAAGTGGCCCGGCCCAGCGAGAACCAGATCGAACTGCTGGTGCTGGGTATCGAGCGCTTCCTGGTGCTGGCCGTCGAAGACACCGGCACGTACCTGCAGGTCAAAGTCCGCATCGCACCACCCGAAATCGAGATCACCGCCGAGACCGAGGCGCTGCAACGGTCGGTGATCGAGCTGGCGCAGAAGGCCATCTCTATGGCCCAACCCCAGGCCCATATCGACCTTTCGCAGTTGCTGCAGGTCCGCGACGATCCAATGAAGATCGTTTACCTGATCGCCTCGATGATGGGGTTGGGGCTCGAGAAGGAACAGGCGCTGCTCGAAGCTCAAAGCTGCACCGACGCCTTGCGACTCCTGCACACTTACCTAGCTCATGAGATCCAGGTGCTCGAGCTGCGAACCAAGATCGCTGACCAGGCGCGACATGAGATGACAAAGGAGCAGCGCGAGTACCTGTTGCGGCAACAACTCCGTGCAATCCAGCAAGAGCTGGGCGAGAAGAGTCCTGAGCAAGCTGAAATCGAGGAGTTACGCCAGCGGCTCGAAGAGGCAGACCTGCCGGACGAGGTTCGCAAGGAAGCCGAACGCGAGCTCAAGCGCCTGGAGCGTTTGCCCTCCCACGCGCCTGACTATCACGTGATCCGAACCTACCTGGACTTCGTACTCGAGTTGCCCTGGCGGATCTCCACCGAGGACAACCTGGACATCGCACGCGCCCGCCAAGTGCTTGATGAAGACCACTACGACCTGAAGGAGGTCAAGGAGCGCATCCTAGAGCACCTGGCCGTACTCAAAATGAACCCCGGTGCCAAGGCGCCGATCCTTTGCTTTGTTGGGCCACCCGGGGTGGGCAAGACCTCGCTTGGCCAGTCGATCGCGCGTGCTCTCGGCCGCAAATTCGAACGGTTCAGCCTGGGCGGCATGCATGATGAAGCCGAACTTCGCGGCCATCGCCGCACTTACATCGGCGCCATGCCCGGGCGGCTCATTCAGGCCATTCGCCGTGCTGGAGCGAACAATCCGGTGATCATGCTGGACGAAGTGGACAAGCTCGGGCGTGACTTTCGCGGTGACCCTGCAGCAGCACTGCTTGAGGTCCTCGATCCTGAGCAGAACCACTCGTTCCGGGATAACTATCTCGATCTGCCGTTCGATCTCTCGAAAGTCTTCTTCATCACCACGGCTAACACCCTTGAAACGATTCCTCAACCGCTGTTGGACCGCATGGAGGTGCTGCGGTTGCCGGGCTATACCGAGGAGGAAAAGCTGGAAATCGCCAAGCGTTACTTGATCCCTCGGCAATTGAAGGAGACCGGCCTGACCGCCGAGCAATGCCAGTTCACCGAAGAAGCGATTCGGAGCATTATCCGCAACTATACTCGGGAGGCCGGCCTGCGTCAGCTCGAGCGTTCCATCGGCCGCATTGCCCGCAAGGTTGCGTTGAAGTTCGCCGAGGGGAACACCGAGCCGGTAGTGGTCAACCCCGAGGATCTGGTCGAGTACCTAGGCCCGCAGCCGTTCATGCCCGAGCAGGCGCGCAAGACCTTACCACCGGGTGTAGCTACCGGTTTGGCGTGGACCCAGTACGGCGGTGAGGTGCTATACGTTGAGGCAGCGCTTCTACCCGGCGGCAAGGGCTTGACGCTGACTGGTCAACTCGGTGAAGTGATGCAGGAGTCGGTCAAAGCTGCCTTGAGCTGGGTCCACTCGCACGCTGACCTGCTCGGTATCGACCCAGAGGTTTTCAACAAGAACGGTATCCACTTACACGTGCCTGCTGGGGCTACGCCGAAAGATGGCCCCTCGGCTGGGATCACTGCAGCCGTTGCGCTGGCGTCCTTGCTCACTGGGCAACCCGTTCGCAACGATACGGCCATGACGGGGGAGATCACTCTAACAGGGCTGGTGCTCCCTGTGGGCGGGATCA
This sequence comes from Acidobacteriota bacterium, assembly GCA_030550335.1. GTDB lineage: Bacteria > Acidobacteriota > Terriglobia > Bryobacterales > Bryobacteraceae > JAUQPO01. Next base: position 518 of record JAUQPO010000089.1, on the reverse strand, counting down.
AAGAAAAAGTCTTGGCCGCAGCGCGCGCCGGGATCACGCGTGTGCTCATGCCCAAGCCCAATGAGAAGGATCTACGAGACTTACCAGAGGAGGTGAAACAGAAGATCGAGTTCCTCTTTGTGGAGCGCATCGAAGAGGCACTAGAGCACGCCATTCCGGCGCTGGCTGAGCGAATTGCTGCTGCGGCTGCACGGCAGTAACTTTCCGGCAGGCACGGGCTGCGGCTATGCGACGCTGAAGGACTGCTCCACGAGCGAGCGCCGAGAGGAGGCGCGTGCCCTGCGCAAGTCGATGTTCAGTGGCTCAGTCGCACACGCAGAACGCCAATCCGCCTTCATCAAGCCCACGCGGTCGCGACGGCCGACTTTAGGAGACTCCACGCTGCTGCTGCTAGTGCTGGGACTGCTCATAAGGGCGTCTTTGTTAGGACAGCAGGCAGCCCAAACAGCCTGGTCGCTGATCCCGCCCGAATCGCTACTCCCCTTCCCCGAATCTCTACGACACAAGCAACGCAGCGG
>JAUQPO010000088.1 GCA_030550335.1 Acidobacteriota bacterium | reverse complement strand
GGTTCCGGCGTTGGAGGAGCGGTTGCTGACGTTGGAAACGCCGGTAGGGCAATCCGGACTGGCCTCTTTCGCGGAATTCGTCGCAAGGGAAGCCGAGCGCGTGCTATCGGGTGTAGTGCCCTCACGGGTCGTGAGGTTCCGCGCCCTCTGGGTGTCGCTCGCTATAGCCGTGTGGAGTCTGGGCCTGCTGCTGTGGTTGGGTTTGTGGGGCCCGGGTTTCCTGGGCTACGGAGTAGCTCGACTGTGGGGCATGCCTCGCCCGGGCGTGGCCCAACCCTTTTACGAGCTCGTCGTTCAACCTGGCAATGCTCGCGTGCGTGCGGGCTTAGACCAGTTGGTCACAGCCCGGCCAATGGGCTACCAGGCCAGTGGAGCATGGTTGTGGGTTCGTTGGTCCGGTTCTGCCAAGTGGGATCAGTTTCGGATGGAACCTGCCGGGCCGGCGTTTGAGTTCTTGCTGACTGGCTTGGACCGCTCGCTGGAATATTACGTCCAAGCGGGCCGCTTGAAGAGCCGTATCTACCGGCTGACGGTAGTAGACCTGCCGCGTGTCGAGCGAATCCGCGTGCGCTACCGTTACCCGGAGTGGACCGGTGAGCCAGAACGCGTAGAAGAAGACACCGGCGATGTGCGGGCAGTGGAGGGGACGGAGGCTACGGTTGAGATTCGCACAGACCGCCCCCTCGAAGACGGGCAGCTGGTGCTGGACGACGGAACCACCCTTCAGCTGAAAAGCTCCGCGGACGGCTGGAACCGAGCCCAGTTGCGTATCACCCGGGACGGCAGCTATTACGTCGCTGCGGTGGATGGGGGCGAGCGGGTACGCCTAAGCGAGGACTTCTTCATCGAGGCCATGGAAGAGCGACCCCCGGTGATCACCGTACGGAGGCCGGGCCGCGACTACAAGGCATCGCCGATCGAGGAAGTGACCGTAGAAGTCGAAGCGGAGGACGATTTCGGCGTGCGGGAGCTAACGCTGCATTACTCCGTAAACGGGGCTCCCGAGCAAAGTCTCCGGTTGTTTTCGGGCGTCAATGGGAAGCGAGCTGCAGGATCGACTACGCTCTCGCTAGAGGAGTTGAAGCTGCAACCTGGCGACGTCATCAGCTTTTATGCCGTTGCCCGCGATGCCCGAGCGATGGCCCGCTCCGACATCTACTTCATCGAAGCTCAACCCTTCGAGCGAGAGTACAGGCAATCGCAGCAGAGTCCGTCCGGGATGAGTGGTGCTGGCGAAGGGATGGAAAACCAGATCTCGCAGCGGCAGAAGGAGATCATTGCGGCGACATGGAATCTGCTCAACGACCAACAGCGCTCCCGAGAGCGGGCTCAGCAGGACAGCGAATTTCTTTCCGACGTGCAGGCAAAGCTGGCCGAACAGGTACGGTCGCTGGCCAGGCGCTTGCGAGCGCGCGAGCTAGCAGGGATCAACGAAGAGTTCCGCAGTTTTGCCGAGAACATGGACGCTGCCGCGCAGGCGATGGGGCAAGCTGCTGAGAGGTTGAAAAAGCAGCAGTGGCGCCAGGCGCTAGAGCCCGAGCAACAAGCTTTGCGCCACCTTTTGCGCGCGGAATCGCTGTTCCGCCAGATCCAAGTTGCTTTCGGAGCCCGCGGCGGCAGTGGCGGGCGAGGCGGAGCTGCGAGGGATCTGGAAAGTCTTTTCGAGCTGGAACTGGATCCGGAGAAGAACCAGTACGAAACCGGGCAACGAGCATTTTCGGCAGGCGAGCGTTCGCGGGAGTTGGACGCCGCTCTGGAGCGCTTGCGCCAGTTAGCTCGGCGCCAGCAAGAACTGGCGCGCCAGCCCATCACTCCCCGGTCGTTGCAGGAACAGCGCTGGCAGCAAGAGTTGCTGCGGCGTGAGGCTGAAAGGCTCGAACGCGAGATGGAGAGTTTGCTACGAGCTGAGCAACTCAGCCGGGGTGGTAGTGCGCGCGGTGGTTCCGCGGGAGCCGCAGATCAGCAAGAGCGTATCCAGCGGGCACTACAACAGCTCCGCCAGGCCATGGACGACATGCGCCGGGCACTAGCCGGACGCCAGAGCAGCCAGGAGCAGTTGGCTCAAGCCCAGCGAGCGGCAGAGAGATTACGTGAGGCTACGGAGCTGCTGGAGCAACTGCGGTACCGGCAAGGGGTTGAGCAGGTCGACGAAATAGCAAGGCGTGCTAGCAGACTGGCAGAGCAGCAGCGGCAATCCAGCGAGCAGTTGCGGCAGCTTTACCGGGATCACAAAGCATTAGGAGGAACCGGCGAGGGGCCGAGCAGGGTGGATCCACGGGAGCTGAGTCGGTTAGCTGAGCAAAGGGTGAGGATGGCCGAGGAACTGGGTCAGCTGGAGCGAGACATGCAGCGAGCTTTGCGCCAACTCGCCTCCAGTCAACCTCAAGCGGCTGCTCGGTTGCGTGAAGCCTTGGGGGACGTCCAACAAGCCGAGTTGCCATTGCGCCTGAAAACTTTAGCCGAATGGATCCGCCGGGGGATGGGGCCTTATGCCTGGTTGCGCGAGGCGCCAGTTACGGCGGGATTGCAGCGGTTGGCCGAGCAACTCCAGGAAGTTCAGCAGTTGGCCCGTCAAGGCACTCCCCAACAGGATACCTTGGAGCGCGCCCTTGCACGCGTCGAGCAACTTCGCCGGCAAATTGAGGAGCTCGCCGGCCGAGGGCAGGCAACTGGGGGTACTTCGAGAGCAGGCGCGCCACAAGCGGGCAATCGACTCGGACCGGGCGACGATGTGCGGGGACCGCTGGGAGGTCGCATGCCTTACGGGGGCACCGGGCCGATCCGGAGTTACTCGGCGATGAATCCGGGCATCCGCGAATTACCGGACGTTGGTGTCCGAGCCGACGCAGAGGTGTGGCGACAGTGGGAACGCGTTTACCGTGAGCAGGTTCGCCAGTTGGAGGAACTGGCACGGGCCCATGCGTCTGATCGGGCAGTGGCCGAGGACGTGCGCGAGCTCATTGAGGCCATGAAACGGTTGGATCCGGCCCGCTTTCCAGGCAATCCTCGCCTTGTCGAACAGCTGCGGACGCAGATCTTGCCGGTGGTCGAGCAGCTGGAGTTGAAGCTCCGTCGGCAGTACACCGGCGCTTCGGCTGCAGCTCAGGTTGGGGCGGTTGAGCCTTCCCCTACGGGTTACGCCGAAGCTGTGGCGGAATACTTCCGGCGGCTGAGCCGAGTGGTTCGTTGAAAAGCAAGTTCCACCCGTTCCTTCTGGCGCGGGTAAGTCCCCGCAACGGTGCGGCAGCTCTGGCCAGCTTGCACCCGGGCTGGCCCTACCGGCGCAGCAAGTTTTGCACGACCAGAACAGAGACAGCGACAACCAACGTAACTAGCCACACATTTTGCCAGCGACGGTTCGCCAGCGTGCCCATACGGCTGCGATCTCGGGTTAATAGCACGATCCCAATGACCACCAGCGGGAGCAGGCCAGCCAATAGTGCGGCGGAGATGATCGCTATCCAAATCGGTTGCCATTGAGTGAAGAGCCCCGTCAGCGGCGGCAGCAGAAAGAGCAGGAGTAAAACTCTGTACGCCCGTTGGGTGTAAGCTTCCTCGGGTACGGGCCGGTGTTTTCGCAGGGCTTCCCAAATCTGAACTCCGATTAGCGTGTAACCGAGGTTCGACCCGACGAACGTGGAGAAGGTGACCACCAGGACGCCTATACCGACGCCTAGGCGCCCCAACTCGCCGAGTTGAGCGGAGAAAGCATTCAGCAAGTCTTCCGCATCCTCGATTGGCTGACCTCCCAGGGTGTTGGCGGCGAGGATTTGAATCAGCGCGGTCATTACCAGTAAGCCCAACACGCTGAGCTTGAGGTCTCTGCGTTGTTGGGCTAATTCGGCCAGCGAGCGCCACCCTTTGTGGTGAATCAATGCTGGATATTTCAGATTACTGAGCGAGCCGACCCCACTGCCGATGAGCGCTAACAGGAACAATGGGGCATCTGTATGAAAGCTCGGAAACCGTGGCGCGAGAGACTGTACGTCAAACGAGCCCCGCGTCCAGACGGACAGACCAGCAGAAATCGATAAGGCCGTCCCCAACAGTACGGCGAAACCCACACTGACGCGCTCGATTACCCTGTATCCCCCACGCCAGATCAGCAGGAACCCTGCGGCCCAGTACACGACTCCCCAGACGAAGCGACCGTAGCCCAACCGTTCATTTGTCAGCCAACTGGTGGTGTCCGCCATGAGTAGCAACTCGTAAAGGTTGGACGACAGACGCTTGAAGAAAATTCCTCCCAGCAAGCACCAGAGAAACCAGCTGGATAAGCGACTGTATCCTTCCAGCAGGGATTCTCCCGTAGCGATCACGTACCGAGCCCCAGCTTCGAGCAGCGTGTAGCGAGCAACTATCACGATCGGGAGTGTCCACACTAGGCCGTAGCCGTGGGCGGCTCCGGTCGCAGCATTGGTGATCAAATCCTGTGGACCCAGGATCGCCATCAGGAGAACCGCTCCAGGCCCCCACGCCGTAAACGCTTGCTTGACGCTTTTCCAGGCTGCCTGGGGACGGGAGGCGAGCGTACTGGCGACGCCTGTCACGACCGGCCTCTCTCCCAGGCAGTTTCAGCGAATCGTTCCCAATTGACGAGGGGTGGCTTCTTGCCCGTTGGGGTCACGAAAGGTGGTCGCCTGAGCACCTGGATAACGCGGGCTTGACGGAAGTGTTCGGCCATCATCCAGCCACTCCTGCCTTCGCGACTCAAAAACTTCAGTACCGTTTCGGGAATGCGTTCCGGTTCGACGATGGGTGCCCTCGGGTCGACGATCACATACAGCCGTGTTCGAGTGCCCCCGTGATCTTCCGCGAGCTGGTAGTCTAGCATGCTCCCGCCGTGCACTTGGGGTAAAACTCGCTCCACAAGCTGGAGAATTTGTTCCCCCGTAATGTGCATGCCCACCGTAGTGAGCTTTTCATAACTGCGGATCTGGTGGAGGTGAAGAGTAAATCCCAACTGATCGAGAGGGCAACCACAAGCACGCTGGTGCACGACCGCTGAGTCACCGATTTCCACGTTCAGCATGAACTTAGGTGCGGTGGGGGAGAGGGTCGTCAGATAGATAGCCCGTGCGCTGTTCCAGTCGTCGTAGAGGGGCCTCGGGCGAGCTACTATAGCGAAGGCGCTTGAAAATAGGTGCATCTCGTCGACATCAGTGCGGTGAGCGCAGCACGCGGCAATCGGGCCAACTTCGCTCATAGACCATTGGTAACGAAGGGTGGCTCCAGTGGATTCAATCAGGGCAGCCTTCAACGGGGTCAGCGGCTCGCCCCCTGTACGAAACACGACACCGCGGTAGTCGTAGCCGCGTTGCCGAGCTTCCTCGGCAACCGCTACAGCAGCGGTCACCGGCAGGGAGATGTAAGCACCCTCCGCAGCGTTGTGGGCAAGCCAATCGGCCACGCGACGAGCTTCTTCCAGCGGGGTGTAGGTTGGGCGTGGGATTAAGCCAGCTGATGCCCATACGGTGTAGTGTAGGAACAGTGACGAAGGGATGAAAGTCGGGCCCCAGCACACAGGCGTCTGGCTAAACCAACGAGTCAGTGGCCTACCGTATTTGGCGTAGGCTAGAGCTTCTTTGATGCCTGAAGCGCCCGGAGGCACAGACCGCCACACAGCCCGGTGTGGTATCGGGCGGTCAATCGATCGCCACACGAGCATTCGGTGTGCCCCTTCGACGATTATGTGATCCAGATTTGCGGCAACTCGGCGCGCCCTGGCTGACGAGCCGCTGGTGGATAGGCGAAACTCTCTCGTGCCTAGCGGGTTATCGAAGGTTTCCTGCTTGGTATCTAGGTGCAGTTGAGCTCGCTGGACAGCTCGCTTTCCTTTGAACTCGTCCAGGCTCACGTAGACGCCTGTGTCTAGTAAACGTTCCAGCGTGGCTTCGATCCCCTCAGATCGCACCAGGCGTTCGATGTCCCCGTATTCGACGCCCGCCCATCGCAGCAGCTTTTGATAAGGGCTGTTTGGCTGCCCATAAACGGCGTGTTGGATCAGCCGGAGAAAGTTCTGCTCCCGTTCGCGAAGCATGCGCTGGACAAGCGCTACACCCTGGTCCGGCTGCAGGGGCTGAGCTAAGAATCTCCTGAGTCTGCGAGCATAGCGTAGGAAGGTGAGCGCGTCGTCCAGCATCCTGTCTCGAGTTAGAACATCAGTCTAAGTCCGAGCTGTACCTGGCGACCCGGAGCTGCGCTGGTAATCCGCCCTACGTCCTCCCGCCGGCCCTGTGGGCTGAAGATTTCCATGCGCGATGGTGAAGGCAGATCGAAGTTCGTGCGGTTGAACAAATTGAAGGCCTCCAGTCGCACCTCCAGTTTGGCTTCCTCCCGTATTCGCGAAACTTCAAAGCTCCGGGACAGGCTGGCGTCAAAGCTGAATAGGTCCGGTCCAGGGAGCGTATTGCGTCCGAGGTTGCCCAGAAAACCGGGCGAGGGTCGCCGAAAAGCTTCGGGATCGACCCAGCCCATGGGGTTGCCGGTGGTGGGCCACCGTTTCACACCCGGTGCCAGGTCGGGTCGTTGTCCCGAGCGATAATCCGTGCGGTCGGCTCGCGTACGTGCGCCGTCGTAGCCGAGCCAGGCCGAGAAAGGCAGGCCTGAGCTGTAAGTGGCTATCGTGGATAATCTCCAACCCGTGAGCATTCGTCCCCACCTTCCGCCCACTCTGGCGAGGTCGACCCGTGCGGCCAGCACCCATTGGTGCCTAACGTCGTGCGATGAGCGACCGCGGTTGAAATGCGGGTCATCGTTGACTGGCAAAGATGCTGGATTCGACGCTTCCGTACTGGCGAAGAACTGGGAACAATCATCCAGGCTTTTGCTATAGCGGTAACTGGTGCGGAACTGGACGCCATCGCGCCAACGACGTTCCAGTTCTCCGTACACGGCATGGTAGGACGAGAAGGCATCGAAGGAGCGGTTACGGATCATGGAGAAATGAGGATTGCGCTTCTTACCGTCTTCTGGGAAGAACCGGCGACCGTCTGGAAGCCGGATCGGGATAGCCAGGTTAGCGTCTTCGGTTAGGTTCGACAAGTGCACCCCGCGCGAACCGCTGTAGACGATGCGCGCCAACAAATGCGACGGCAGCGCATGTTCTACCTGCAGGGTCCACTGTTGCACATAGGGTTGCCCCGGGTCTGGGGCTAGGCGTTCAGCGCGGAGCTCCACCGAGGGGTTCTGGACGAAAATGCGGTATCCGTTCTGTGGGAAATCTCCTAGCCCAACTTGCCGGGTACTACCCAACCGGTAGAACGGCGGGTTGCGAACCCCAGCGATCAGTAAATGCTGGGTCAATAGCAGGTCGAAGAAGATCCCATAGCTGGCCCGGATCACCAGGTCGCGCCTAGCTGACGGTCGAATTGCAAGACCCAGGCGAGGTGCGAAGTTCTTCCAGGCAGGGTTGTCAAACAAGGGGCCGGTCGTGCGCAAGCTGGGGCTATCCAGTGTGTCCAGATTGGCCAGGCGCCCGTGTGTCTCAGTGGGTACACTAGCAGGCTCATAGCGTAGCCCTACATGGACGCTAAGCCGCGAGGAGAGTTGCCACCGGTCTTGCCAGTAGACCGCTCCCACCCACTGCCGAAAACTTCGTGTAGTATCGGAGCCCGGCAATTGGGCGCGGAAGCGACTGGGTCGGTTCTGCAGAAAGTCCGCTATGGAATCGAATCGGTATTCACCTTTGGGGAGGGTTTGGCTGTCCGTGTCGAAACGGGTGTGTTCCAGCCGCCCGCCCCATTGCAGCAAGTGTTGCGTTGTCATGCGCGTGGCGTTGTAATAAAGCTGGTACGAAGTAAATGCATGTCGATCCGAGTCCAAGGCCCCTGAACCGCCGGGCAAGTCCGAGAGGCCAGCCACACTTACCAACCCTAAAGCTTCCGCACCGGGCAAAAACGCCAGTTGCGAGACATCAGTCGCCTGATTGCGTGTGTGCGTCCTGCCGTTGACCAGGAACAAGCGCAGCAGACCTAGCCGAGCTTCATGGATGAACTCTGGCCGGCGGGCGTCGGTGTACTCGAGCGCTGCTAGTTGGGTGCGTGTACGGTTATGCCGTTCTCCTAAGGCGAAATTCGTTTGATCTTGAATCGACCCTCGGTCAAGGCTGTAGCGAGCGAACCAGTGGCGCCCGGGTTGGTTCTCATGGTCCAGGCGCCCGAGGGCAAAATCTTGTAGGCCCCGCACGGGATTTGAAAAAACGAACCAGCCAGTATCCCCGAAAACTTCGGCGTTAGGTTCGGGGTAGAATCCCAAGACCTGGGCGATCGCCGGGTCTACGCGCACTTGCCCGGACCGGAGTTTGCCTTGGCGGGCTGATGGGCTGAGCGTGGTGTTGATAGTGGTTTGCCCCTGTAGTTGACGGATGCCTTCGTAGGCAGTGAAGAAGAACGTGCGGTCACGTCGCAAGGGTCCTCCGACCGAACCTCCGAACTGGTGCCGTCGAAACTCTGGTTTGGAGCGGTCGAAAAAGTTCCGTGCATCCCAGTTATCGTTCCGGTGGAAAAAACTAGCGGTTCCACGGAGGGAGTTCGTTCCCGCACGTGTGACGACGTTGACCACACCGGCCCCAGCACGGCCGAGCTCGGCTCCGTAGCCCGAGGTGTGGACACTGAACTCGCGCAGTGCCTCGACACCCAGATTCAGTCCCAAAGCACTACTCGGAGTGGTGCCGTGGTAAGCGGCCACGCTGACCCCGTCCACATACCACGCGTTCTGGGATGGCCTGCCACCGCTGATGCTGAGCTGCAAGCCATAGCCCGTGTTCACGTTCCGCACTTGGCTCCGGGCAAGGGTCACATCGGGCGCCAACAGGGCTAACTGCAGGAAGTCACGCCCGTTCAGTGGCAACTCGTTCACCGATTGGAAGTCCACGAAGCTCGTCGCCGTGCCGGACCGGAACTCGATGGGTGAGCCGATAGCCTGCACCTCAACCTGCTGAGGCAGCGGGCTAAGTTGCAAATGGACTTCAAGCTGGGTTTCACGATCCAGCTGGACCTGGATGTCAGTAACTTCGACCGCGGTGAACCCCTCTTGCATCACCAGCACGCTGTACCGTCCGGGTTCGAGCTGGGCAAAGCGGAATTCGCCAGCGTGATTGCTGGTTGCGGCTCGGATCGTGCCCGTCTCCAGGTTCTTCGCTTGGACAGTCGCTAAGGGGACGCGTCCGCCACTTGGGTCTAGAATCACTCCCGTGAGAGTGCCCATACGTTGCTGAGACCACAGCGGCGTCAGGCATGCCAATATCACCAGAGTGGTCATTTTTTGCCGCAGTCTTTTTCGCCTGGCGGCAAGCAGGGAGGCGGCATCCGCCTGACGTTGATCGCGGAGACGCCCTCGAGAGAGCTTTTTCCGGCTTTGCACTGCAAGACTCACAAAGACCGCAAAGAACCCAACGCGACCTCGCTTCAAGGGTTTCCAGCGAACCGCACGCGCCTGCCTTGCGTTGTTTGGCGATGCCGGGCCCATGGCGGGATCTCCTCAGGTCACGATCCCGACTCGGTGTGTGGGATCACACAGATAAAGCGTAAGGGTCCAGTCCCAGTGTTAAGGAATTGATGCTCTTCGTTACCGGGCACGTACACAGCCACTCCCGGACGAAGCACGCGTTCGCCGGCCCTGCTCCAAACGACCCCTTCCCCTTCCAGGACAAAGACCTCGTGTTCCCACCAGTGTTGGTGCCTGGGCGTGGCGTGGCCAGGTGCTACCTCGATGACCCGCATGGCGAAGCGCGGCGCCCCGTCAGGCTTGCCCAGCACCCACCGGACCTCCACCCCGGGGCTGTCGGGTGAAACCTTCGGCTCAACCTCCTGAAAATGCTTGACGATCATCGACCACCTCCTTGCTCAGCCTTTTGGGTCCCGCGGGGCACACTAGCATTGGATGCTACGGCGCCTCGCGGGATGTCGGGTTAGGTTCTTCATCAGGAGCCTAATACCAGCGCGAAACGTACAAATAAACCAGCGGAAGGGTGAATAGGGTCGTATCCAAACGGTCCAACCATCCACCATGGCCCGGTAGCCAACTCCCGCTGTCTTTAACCCCTGCCCCACGCTTGAGCGCCGATTCAGCCAGGTCCCCGAATTGCGCAGCGATATTGGTCACGACGCCCAGCGGCAAGCCCACGGTCCAAGACAGATCGAGAGTCGCCTTGAGGTAAACGACTGCGAACAAAGTCGCTGCGGCCAGTGAGGCCAGCGTCCCTTCCCACGTCTTGTTCGGACTGATGCGGGGTGCGAGCCGGTGTCGTCCTAGGCGGGTCCCCGTGTAGTAGGCGGCTATGTCCCCAATCCAGCCGGTGGCTAGCGCGAAAAACAGCCAGTGAGCACTACGTTCGCGTAAGGGCAAACTGTAGTGCCACGGTGCGTAAACGTAAAGAATTCCGAGGACCAGCGCTCCCGTGGAGGGTAGAACGGCGCTGAGATTTGCGTAGCGCGATTGTATGAGCAGCACGGCCAAAGTCGTCAGAACCAGTAAAAGCCGCCATTCTGCAGGGGGAATGAGAAAGCCCAGCACGCCCGCGGCACAACCCACAGGCAAAGCACAGTGCAGACCGTGGCGAGCGGCTAACCCACAGTACTCCCAAAAACACAGGCTGGCCACTAGGGCTGCCGCGACCAGCAACACCATGGGTTGGGCTACGAAGATCAGGTACAGCGCAACGGGGGCAAGCAACAACGCTGTGATGACGCGGTTCATAGGCTTGGCACATCAGTGGGCGCAAATGCCGAGCGAGTCGCTCGCATCTGAGTGAGCCGGCTCGAGGTTCGTTTCTTTTAGGCCGCCGAACCGGCGTTCCCGGCGCTGGAAATCCACGATTGCCTCGAGCAGATCTCGGCGGCGGAAGTCTGGCCACAGCACCGGTGTGATGTACAACTCAGTGTAAGCAATCTGCCACAGTAGGAAGTTGCTGACTCGCATCTCGCCCGACGTGCGAATCAATAGGTCTGGGTCCGGGAGCCCAGCCGTGTACAGATGCGAGGCTATGGCCTTTTCATCCACCCTCAGTTCCGCCAGGCGACCCTCGCGCCGGGCCTCGTCCAGCAAACGGTTGACAGCATCCACAATCTCCGCACGCCCTCCATAGTTCATGGCAAAGTTGACGAGTAGGCCTTCGTTATTGCGGGTTGCGTCCAGCACCTTTTGCAGGTCCTGCCTGACCTGCTCTGGCAAACCGTGAATCCGGCCGATCACTTGTACGCGGACACGGTGGCGGCTCAATGTGGGAAGTTCGCGGTCGACGTAATGGTGTAACAACTGCCACAACGTCTCCACTTCGCTCTGCGGACGCTTCCAGTTCTCTAAAGAAAATGCGTACAATGTCAGCACTTGGATTCCAAGCCGAGCGCAAGTCTCCACAGTTACGCGTACGGATTCAATCCCAGCGCGGTGGCCTGCGACTCGCGGCAGGTTACGCTGTTTAGCCCACCGGCCGTTGCCGTCCATGATGATGGCTATGTGGGCGGGCAGACGTTGGGGATCGATGAGGCGAGCTAATTCGTAGTCCGGATCGCCTGGCTGCAGGACTTCGAAGAGCGCTTCCATCGAGCCTCCACCCCATAGTACACTGGCGAGTCTCTAAGGTGAGAGCACATGAGTGGAAATTCGATTGCCGGAGTTGGGCACCGCGTTGCAGGGCATGCGGTATCGCACCAGCAGGAGACGATCGTGTTCCAGCGGGGAACTGTCCGGGTGCGCAGGGCACGTCTGGAAGACGCGGAGACGATCGCACGGTTTAACCGGCAGATGGCCCAGGAA
>JAUQPO010000087.1 GCA_030550335.1 Acidobacteriota bacterium | reverse complement strand
AACGGTAACGACCCAATGGCGCTGGAACGCTTGATCCAAGTCCGGCTTGCCTTTTGTGTCGGGCAGCGCTGGGGGGCCTGGTACCAGGTGAGTGATCCAAGTTCTGTAGTGCTCGATTTTCTTGGCGTCCGTTTTCTGTTGTCCCGCTCGCCGGTTCCCGAGCCGCAACTTGCCCAGTGGGGGCTCCGTCACATCGCAGATCTCCCTGGGCGGAAGCTTTACGAGAATCCAGGGGCGATGCCACGGTTCTTCTTCGTGTCCAGGGTGCTCCCGGTGCCGCACATGGCGGCTGCCGCCGCCCGAATTCGCGAGTCGACGTTCAACCCGCGTGAGGTCGCCATCGTGGAAGGCTGGCCTGTGGATCAGCCCGTCGAGTTTCGGCTGGCGCAGCTCCCGCAACTCGCCTTGGAAAGCTACACTGCCAACCGCATCGTGCTCCGGGTGGACACGCCAGCGCCAGCCTTCTTGGTGAGCTCAGAAGCCCATTATCCGGGTTGGCGCGCGTGGATCGATGGGGAACGGGTGCCTCTCTACTACACGAACGTGGCCTTCCGCGGATTAGTCATCCCGCGTGGCAACCATCGGTTGATCTTGGAATTCCGGCCAGTGATTTTCTTCTGGGGGGCTTTGATCAGCGCTATAGGTTGGTTGTGGGCGATCGCTTTGGCCAAAGGACCGTTTTGGCAACCAAGCCGAGCGTGCTCATAGTCGTGCGGCAAATGCGCATCTTGCTGCACCCGGGCTTTCGATCATAGCGGAGGACCAAAGGGATCTCGGTGGCGCGTGCTCCGGTTTGTAAGAGCTTGAGCAATAGCTGAGCGGTGGAGGCAAATCCCTGCTCGGTCAGTAGCCGATGACCTTCACGCTGTAGTAAGTTGCGGATCGCTACCGCGCGGTAAGCTCGGAAGCCAGAGGTATAATCGCGGACCTCTGCGTGGCGGAAAGCCAGCCGGTATAGAGCGCTCGCCCCTCGGCTCAGTAATCGTCGCGAGCGGCTCAAGCCCATCACCCTGGCCCCGGGCTGGTATCGCGACGCGATCACGACATCGAAACCCTCCTTGAGCTTTTCCACCAATCGAGGAATCAATTCGACCGGATGGGTATGGTCGGCGTCCATGGTCACAATCACCGCATCCGGTTCGGACAGCTCAGCGGCCAAAGACAACCCATCGTACAGCGTGCGACCCAGGCCTTGGTTAGTTGGGTGCCGGCGGTAGTTAATGGGCAGGCAATCGGCCCACTGCTGAACTACCAACGGAGTCTCATCTGTGCTCCCATCGTCGATGACCACTACGCGCGTGGGCATGCGTTCTCGTGCCCGCAGGTGAGCGAGTTCTTCGAAAAGTGGCTTTAGAGCTTTTGCCTCGTTATAGGCAGGCAAGACCAAGGTGACCGACGTATCCCTGCTGCCGCTCCTCACTGGTGCTTCTTCACCTTGATCTCTTTGAAGTAAACCACCGATCGCGCGTCATGGTTTTGTAGGCCGATGTAGCCGTAGTCCGGTCGCGGTCCGCGAACCGGCTCATACCACTGGCGCCGCGGTGGGACCGGATCGTCCCCGTGGAACTCTAGCACCTTGACCCCGTTCAGGATGACCGTGGTCTTTTGCCCTTCGAGCACTATGTCCATCGTGTTCCACTCGCCCACCGGTTTCTGCGCCCGAGCCATCACTTTGGCCATCGAGTAAATGGCTCCGGTCGAATGCCAATCATCCCCGCGGGACTCGATCTGGACTTCGTATCCGTTATGCACCGCATACCAGGGGTCCGGGGGAGGCTCCGGCAGGCGGATGAACACACCAGAGTTGGCTGGGTCCGTCGCCGTCTTGAACACCACTCGGATCGTGCAATTACCAAACTTCTCCCGTTCGTAGTAGAGCAGGCCCATCCCGCCTTCGGTCTTCAGCATGCCATCTTCGATCACGAAGCGCCCTGGGCCCACCATTTTCCATCCGGACAGGTCCTTACCGTTCCACAGCGGTATCCACTCTTCCTCGGCAGCGAACAGGGCTCCCCAGGCCAGGAGCCAAAGTGCTACTTTCCGCATAGTCGACCAACCCTGGGCACATTGTAGCCCGTTTGGCCTGGCAGCTAGGAAGCAGGGTAACCAGGTCCCAGCGTCCACCAACGTTATGCCACGATGAGGGTGAACGGAAACATATGGCAGTCTGGCAAGCGCTGCGCGGGTGGCGAGGTCGCCCAGTCATCGCCGTCGTTTTGGTCTCTGGCGCACTCGCCGCCGCTGCGTTCGCCTCCGCCAACAATTTGTTATTCCTGATCGCCGCCCACTGGATCGGCCTACTCCTGGCTTCCATACTGTTCGCGCGGCTGAATCTTGCTGGGCTCCGCGTTGAGTGCCACTTACCGGAGCACGCGGCTGCAGGACATCCCGCGGCAATTCAGATCATTCTGACCAATGAAAAGCGTCTGATCCCGTCAGTGGCTCTGAACGTTCGTTTGCTTTGGCCCGGCGCGGAGCAGCAACCAGCCTTCTTCCCCTGGGTTGCACCTGGACACAGGGTGGAAGCCTCGATCAGCTTGACTTACCCTCGTCGCGGACGCTTCACGCAGCACGCTTTCGAGATCTCCAGCGGCTTCCCTTTAGGATTCACCCAGCAGAGGGCGCGCTGGGCAATCACGTCGGACTGCCTCGTCTACCCTTCCTTGACTGGCGATGCCAGCGCCCGAACTCTTCTTGATCAGGTGTTCTCCGAGCTAGAGACTCGACGGCAAGCTTACGAGATGGACTTCCACCGTATCCGTCCCTACCAATTTCCAGAGAGTGCCCGGCACGTAGATTGGAAAGCGACGGCACATACCGGTGAGTTGCAGGTACGTGAGTTTGCCCAGCAGGATCCGCTAGTCGAAATCGTCCTCGACTTGGCTGTGACTGCTCAAGAGGAAAGCTGGTTCGAGCAGGCAGTCAACCGGTGCGCCTTTCTAATCTGGCACCTGGCTCGGCGAGAGATTCGTGTACGGTTTTGGACTCAGGAATGGGACGTGCTGGTTCCCGACGAGGCTGGCGTACACGACGTGCTGCATTACCTGGCTTTAGTGCAGCCCCGCTCCCTGCAGGCAAGGCCATCACCCTCAGCCAGCGTCTCCTGCCGGGTCATCTTCAGTCCTCAGGCGGCGAAGTTCGCTACTAGTAACTCCGTCCACCCGCTAATGGTGTAAAAGCGCACATCCGGCTTGGTTCGTTGCCGGCCCTCACAAATCTAAGCTTCCTTCACCCCACAACCGCTGGGCTTCTGCTAGCATGTGCCGCATGAAGCGGCGGAACTCCTCTGTGGCCCCCATGTCCCGTCGCCGGTTCCTAGGGAGCCTAGCGGGCGTGGCTTCTGCCCAGTGGATAGCACAACCGGGACCTCGCCCCGAACGGCGCCCCAATATCCTGCTCATCCTCACCGACCAGCAATCCGCCACTATGTTGAGCTGTGCCGGCAACCCTTGGCTGAAGACTCCGGCCATGGACAGTCTGGCAACGACGGGAGTACGCTTCAGTCGCACTTACGTGACCAACCCCGTTTGCTTGCCTTCCCGTTTCAGCTTGTTCACCGGGCGTTACCCCTCTTTCGTAGGAGTGCGACACAACGGGTCGGAACCGACAGCACGCGTTGAAGCAATGCCCGAGCAATCACTCGGCCACTTGCTACGGCAGGCCGGGTACGATACGGCCTACTGTGGCAAGGTACACTTGCCCGGCCCTATGAACGATATCGAGCGGTGTGGTTTCGAACTGCTGACCAAAGACCAGCGCGAAGGTTGTGCCCGAGCTGCAGTCGAGTACTTGCATCGCAGGCGCACGCGCCCATTCTTCCTGGTTGTTTCCTTCATTAACCCTCACGACATTTGCTATATGGCCATCGAAGACTACTACGGAAATCGCTGGCGCACGCCCGAAGTAGTCCGTAGGACTTTACAAGATGCGTTGCGAATCCCCGAGAGGGTTAGTCGAGAGGAATTTTTTGCGCGACTGTGCCCGCCGTTGCCCGACAATTTTGAGGTCCCCTGTGGTGAACCTGATGCTATTACCTGGTTGGTCAAGCTGCGTCCTTTCCGTCAGCACGCGCGCCTCCACTGGGGCGAGGAAAAGTGGCGGCTGCACCGTTGGGCTTACTGCCGTCTGACCGAGCGAGTGGACAGCGAGATCGGCATGGTTTTGGATGCGCTGAAGACTACGGGTTTAGAAGAAAGCACGCTGGTCATTTTGACCTCGGACCATGGCGATATGGACGCAGCCCACCGGTTGGAGCATAAGACTGTGTTCTACGAGGAGTCGGCTCGTGTGCCCCTGATCGTTCGCCCTCCCGGATCGCCCAAACCCGCTCGTTTGGACGAATCCCACTTGATCAGTAATGGCTTAGACCTGTTTGTTACGATCTGCGATTACGCTGGTGCACGACTGCCTGCGGGCCTTCCCGGTCGCAGCCTACGACCCTTGATCGAGGGAGAATCCGTCAGGAGTTGGCGCGAGACGCTGGTGGTGGAGTCGCAGATCGGTTACATGATCACCGACGGACGTTACAAGTACTGCGCCTACGATCCCGACAAAGGCTTCTTGCGTGATTCATTGGTCGATTTGGAAACCGACCCGGGTGAAATGTTCAACCTCGTCGGTGAGGGCCTGCTGTTGAGCCAGATGAAACGATTGCGCGAGGCGATGAGTGCCTGGCTGCGCGACAACGCTATCGATTTTTCCTTGCCCCCGATCCACGGTCCCGGCTGAGGGTGCCGAGCGCTCGAACGGATTCGCAGGTGGCCTGGTCTTGGCCCTGCGTGCACGCGCGGGGATTGGATAAGATTTGGATGAAGGTTTCTTCATCGACTCACCAAAAATTCTGCCGGAAGGGAGATTGGCCTATGCCACTGGTAACATTGCGGCAGGTGCTGGATGAGGCGGCGAAAGGCGGGTATGGCGTCGGCGCGTTCAATGTGAACAACATGGAGCAAATCCAGGCGATTATGGAGGCCGCGCGGGAAACACGATCGCCGGTGATCATCCAGGCCAGCCGCGGTGCGCGCAAGTATGCACAGGATCGGTTCTTATACCACTTGATGATGGCTGCCGTAGAGCTCTACCCGGAGATCCCCGTGGTCCTGCACCTAGACCACGGCAACAACCCCGAGACTTGCATCTCCGCGATCGAAATGGGCTTTACGAGCGTCATGATGGACGGATCTCTGCTGGAAGATGGGAAAACGCCTTCAGACTACGAGTACAACGTCCGGGTGACCCGGGAGGTGGTCGAGTACGCCCACAAGCGCGGCGTCTCTGTCGAAGGCGAGCTCGGTACGCTCGGCGGCATCGAGGATGGTCACGGCTCTGGGCAGGTGCATCTGACCGATCCCGAGCAGGCCGAAGATTTCGTCAAACGCACCGGCATTGATGCTCTGGCTGTCGCCATTGGGACCAGCCACGGAGCTTACAAGTTCAGCCGCAAACCTGATGGTGCCATCCTGGCCATGGAGCGGCTGATCGAGATCCACAAGCGCATCCCTAACACCCACCTGGTCATGCACGGTTCCTCTAGCGTCCCCAAGGAGCTGCAGGACCTGGTCAACCAGTACGGCGGCAAGATCAAGCCTACCTGGGGCGTGCCGATTGAGGAGATCCAGCTGGGCATCAAACACGGCGTGCGGAAGATCAACGTGGATACCGACAACCGGCTCGCAATGACCGGTGCGATCCGCAAGTTCTTCCACGAGCATCCGGAGGAATTCGATCCTCGCGCCTATTTGAAAGAGGCCCGGGAGGCTATGAAGCGCGTGGTGAAAGAACGGATGATCGCTTTCGGGCAGGCCGGGCACGCCGGTGACTACGAGCCGATTCCTCTGGAGGTGATGGCCGAGCGTTACGCTCGTGGCGAGCTCTGAGTCGCCAGGAAGAAGCGGGTCCCGGTTCAGGCGGGCTGATCTTCAGGCACGCCTCCATTTCTCCAGGCGACGGAAATACCTACGGGCCCGCGAGATGTCTTGATCGATCTGGCGCTTGAGCGCTTCGGCATCGGGGAATTCTCGCTCCTCGCGTAACCGATACAAGAAGCTGATCTCCAAGCGGGCAGGCGCAGCGGCGAGTTGCTGGTCGATCAAGTGGGTCTCTACTGTCAGGTGCCCTCCACCGAACGTGGGCCGGACCCCTATGTTAGTGACCGAATGCCAGCTCACGCTTTGAATTAAGTCTCGGGTGCACGTAACATAGACGCCCCGTGCTGGCAGCAGTTGATGATCCACTGCCAGGTTCAATGTGGGGACTGTCAGCAACCTGCCGAGGCCTTGGCCAGGCAGCACCACTCCCCGTAGCGTGTACGGCCGGCCAAGCATCCGCCAGGCCAACCCTACTTCTCCCGCTTTCAGCAGCTCGCGGATCGCCGTACTCGAGACCCGTAACCCGCGGTAGGTGACAGCCGGTACAGCGACCACGGTAAAGCCATACTGGGCTCCGAGTTCGGCTAGCAGCTTCGCGTCGCCTTGCTGGTTGCAGCCGAACCGGAAATTGTCTCCTACAAACACCGCTTGCGCGCCCAGCGCCCGGTACAGCACTCGCTCGGTGAATTGCTGTGGGCTCCAGGCGGCAAGGTCATGAGTGAACGGGAGGATAAGCAAAACTTGAATTCCAAGCTCTTCCATCCATTGGGCACGCTGCTCGAGGTTACTCAGTAGCGGCGGACAGCGTTCCGGTGCCAAAACCGCCAGAGGGTGAGGATCGAACGTCACCGCTGCGGGGGTCCACCCGTGCCGGTCCGCTAGCTCCACTACACGCCGTAGAATCTGTTGATGGCCAATGTGGACCCCGTCAAAATTCCCGATCGTCACTGCGGACGCCGAGCACTGTCCAGCCACCTCTTCGAGGCTGCGGAAGAGCCTCAGCGTGTTACTCATGGTCCCCTTCGGCCATCGGCACGATCAATTGGAGCCCGTCGTAGGCCAGGCGCACGTTTTGCGGCAACTCCCGCTCAGTCTCTTCATGGCCAAGCTCGTGGCAAATGTGCGTTAAGTAGGCTCGCTTTGGTCGTAGTTCTTCAACGATCCGCAACGCTTGCTCGAGGGTCGAATGCGTTGGGTGAGGCCGCTTGCGCAGGGCATCGAGGAAAAGGACGTCGAGACCATGCAACAATTGTTTGGACTCTGCTGGGATCTCGCTGTGGTCGGTTAAATAAGCGACCCGGCCAAACCGGAACCCGTGAGATCGCCCTCGGCCGTGCCACAAGGGGATGGGTTGAAACGTCAACGGCCCTACTGTGAAGGGCCTCTCGTCGATCAGGTGCACTTCCAGCTTCGGCCGGGAGGATTCGCTCTCGGCTTGGTCGAAGATGTAGGCAAAACAGCGGCGAATTACCTCTACCGTCTCGGCCGTCGCGTAGATCGGGATGGGCCCCTTCTGGTGGTAGTTGAACGGGCGCACGTCGTCGAGTCCTAGAATGTGGTCCGCGTGGGCGTGGGTGTATAGAATGGCGTCGATGCGCCGGATGCCGGCGCGCAGTGCTTGTTGGCGCAGGTCCGGCGCCGTATCGATCAGGATACTGAACCCGTCGCATTCAATGTGCACAGAGGGGCGCAGCCGCTTGTCCCGAGGGTCGTCCGATTGGCACACGCGACACTGGCACCCCAGCGTCGGCACGCCTACACTGGTACCCGAGCCAAGGACGGTAAGCCGCACTTGTTTTAAGGAGCCCATTCACAAAAGTCCCTAATGCTTGGTCACCTGATCGGCTACTTGCACATACCGGAACCGGAGTTCGGTCAGCGTATTCTCGAGCAATCGCTGCTCTTCCCACGACAAGTTTCCTTTGGTTTTTTCCAACAGGACGGCCATGAGATCGATCATCTGGCGAGCCATGGGCAGATTAGGCTTGGGGCGTTCTTTAGACGGACCAATCAAGCCCAGGTACGCCCGCGCTTGAAGGCCCAGCCACGTCACCAGTGTTTCGAAGTTCGCCGGTGGTAATTCGATTGACTCTTCCGCCTCTTCAGCCTCAGTGTTGGGGCTGGGCTGCTCACTTTCCGTGGCCGACTCGGCTTGCGCCGCCACCTTGCTCCGGTCGTTGCCGTCGCCGGATCCCGTCTCGGGCTCGTTGGTCATGTCTGGCTGCTTTTCGACCGCTTCTGCCATGGCCGATCCGCTTGTCGCCTGTTCGTTCCTGATCCTATTGTAGTGGGCCGTTTGCCGAGGAATTCCAGTAGCGTCCGGCCTGCGGCGAAGGCGAGTCTGCGCTCGGTCGCTCGAGCAGCCCGCAAAGCGTCGGCTTGGCGGTGCGACGCATCGCTCCGGTCTCTCACTCGAAGCGGCCCTCCGCCGGCCGGCGAAAGTCACCGGATCACGATCTCCGCCGCCAGCGCTGCGTCGTAGACTTGTACCTCCAACGTTTGGGCTGGGTTACGGTCTGCAAAGAATCGCTGCCCTACCGCTTGCTGCTCACCGGAATTCGCCAGCTTTGGGGAACCTGGTACCCACGGCTACGCCAGGCCCGGTACCAGAACGCGGTTGTCGATACTCCGGCGCGAGCACTCATCACAACCGTCGATGGAATCGCTCGCCACCAGGGCTGCAAAGCGATGTCTGACTTTTACCGCGACACCAACCCCTCTTTAGAACTCGTACCGCAAGGCAAACTGCAACTGCCGGGCGGTGCCGGTCCCGATCGTACGATTCAGGCCGCTCAGGATGATCCCAAAGTTAGCCGTGCTGATGTTTGTTCCCGGATCCCCTGCTTGGACCCGGTTGAACAAGTTGAACGCCTCTGCGCGCACGATCAAGCTGTGGCGCTCTTGGAACCGGGTGCGCTTTTGAAGAGCCACATCCACCTGAACAAGCCCCGGGCCCCGCGCGATGTGCCGGCCTGCATTTCCCCACCTACCCGCTGGCGGCACAGCGAATGCAGCCAGATTCAACCACCGCGCAAATGTTTTCCCTTCCGGTGGATACATAGGGATACCGGGGACGATGTCCGGACGCTGGTTGGCGGTGTTGCCGTCAGGCAAGTCCTTGCTGCTCCGCGTCACCGTGATATTCAACGCGCGACCCGTACGTGCCGTCCAGATGCCGCTCAACTGCCAGCCCTCTAGTAGCCGGCCCAACAGCCCACCACGGTTCCAAAAACGCTGCCCTGGACCCACCGGCAACTCCCACACCCAGTTGGACGTCATCGTGTGGCGGATGTCTTGAGGACTATTACCCCGGTCGCAATGACGGCACGCTACATTCTGCGGGGCATTCCCTTCGCCGCCACCCAGGTTCCCGTCGTTGATGCAGTGGGACCACATGTATTCGGTCTGCCAGGTCAGGCCGCGTCCTACAGGACGGTGGAGCGAGACTTGCAGGCCGTGGAAATTGCTGGTGCCGTCGTTACGCTTTTCGTCGATTCGGCCAAACTGGACTAGTGGCCTGCGACCCAGCGTCGGATCGATTACATTGATGTAAGTCCGGGCAAACAGCTTACGCCCTCCATTGCCGACGTAGCCGACTTGAAGCAAGAAACGGGCTGGGAGTTGTTGCTGGATAGATAACCCCCATTGCATCGAGTACAAGTCCCTTCGGTCTCGCTGGAGCGAGCGCGGCGTAATTCCTTCGGCTTTGGCCAATGGCAAGAAGGGATCGATCGGATAGACCAGCTGAGGCACTTCCCGTGCCGTCAGTGAATACCGCTCGGCCATATTGTCCAGCGCGGCATTGACGTCATCGTTCTGGCCAGGGCCATGGTAGATCCCGAAGCCGGTGCGGATGACCGTTTTGCCGCCCAGCCTCGACGGCGACCAGGCCAACCCTACGCGCGGATCGATGTTGTTGCGGTCGGGATAAAACCAAGGTGTGCCTGGCGGGCAGAACCCTTTGCACTCCCACATATCGAATACCCGCTCACGGTGTCGTACCTCGTGCGGAACCGTGTAGTACTCGTACCGCGCGCCCAAGTTCAGTGTCAAGTTCGGCCTGATCTTTATATCGTCTTGCACGAATCCCAACGCCCACCACCGCCGCGCGCCTAGTACCCCGGCGGTGCCCGTCACGCTGAAGCTGTCGACCTTGTTGGCCAGAAAATCGCTGCGGCTGGCATACGTCACCGAGGTCGTCCAGATCGCGGGATCGGCCACGTTGACGTGGATGCGCCGCAGCTCAACGCCGAACTTGAGACTGTGCCGCCCCGCAGTCCACGACAAGTTGTCAATGACCGAGTAAGATGTGTTGCCTTCGATCAGCAAGTTTTCTCCGTTCAGCGTCATGAACCCGGGAACGCTTATGGTATGCGGCAAAGGACCGTAAGAAAAGCGCCGGATTGGAGACCGGTTGTAGCCGGCTCTGGCTTCGTTGATGACGCTCGGGGACAGCACGGCCTGGTAATTCAAAACGAAATTGGAAGGCCTGAAGTAAGTGTCCTGCAGGTCCACCGCGATGATGCTACGGGGTGCGCGGATGAACCCGTCATCGACGTTGAACCGCCCAAAAATCGTATGCCGGTCAGTAAAACGATGGTCGATCCGCAGCGTCCCGCTGTCCTCTTTCCATGCCTGACTGCGGTTGACCTCTACGCGTTCGATATCCGGATTGGTCGTCTTGAGGACCCCGATAGGGTACGCGTCCAGAATTGGCTTCAACGCCGGCGATCGGGCCAGCGCACGCGTCCGAAAGTCCAGGCTAGGGACATCGCCTCGCATGGTCTGGCTGACACGCTGGCGTAGACCTTCGTAGCTAGCAAAGAAAAAGCTGCGGTTTCTGATGATCGGACCACCCGCGCTGCCACCAAACTGATTCAACCGAAACGGCTGCTTCTGGACGTCAAAGGGATTGCGTGCGTCTAACACATCGTTGCGCAAGAACTCGAACAGGCTTGCGTGGAACTCGTTGGTGCCGGAGCGGGAGACGAGATTGATTTGCGCTCCAGCGCCGGCCCCGGACTCAGCGGTGTACAGCGTCGAATTCACACGGAATTCGGCAAGGGCTTCCGTGCTGATGATCAACCGCAAGGCTGCCTCTTGGCGTGGGTCCTTTACCCCCGTAGCATCCAGCCCGTCGTAGGTCCAGTTATTGTCGTCTCGGGCCCGGCCTACGAACCGGATCGTTTGCTGGCTTCCGTCGCCGGTGTTGATTGCGCCGGGAGCTAATGCCATCAAGCTGGCCCAGTGCCGCCCGTTTAAGGGAATCTCTCGAATGTGCCGAAACGTGACGATCGATCCCACAGTGGGCGTGGCAGTCTCCACCATCAAAGGAGCTGTCTCAACCACCACCTGGGTTTCGACTGGAGCGGGCTCCAATTGCACGTCGAGTGTCCGAGTGTCACCTACACCCAGCCGTAAGTTCTCCACGCGGACTGTAGCGAAGCCACCCATCGACACCGTCACGGTATAGGTCCCGATCGGCAATGCTGGCAGAACGTACACGCCTGCTTCGTTGGTCTGGGTCTCGCGGCGCCAGCCGGTGTCCTGCGATTCCGCAACTACTCGGGCTCCGGGCACGACAGCGCCGGAGCTGTCGGTTACCGTGCCAGTCAACGTGGCCCGGTCGACTTGACACCAGAGCCACGCAGGGAATGATAGCCACAGTAGGATCCGCCTCATGCCTCCCCCGACCTTCACGGTAGCAGTGGATTCTGAAGACAATGTTAACTCTGAGAAAAAAAGTGACCCTGCTTTTGAGAGGTCCGCTGAAGCTCGGCGCTCGGGTCTCCAGGGCCGCTCCTCCAGTGAGCGAGTTGGGCACGCGCCCACCTTCGCGACCATAGCTCCATAAACAGGCTGCCGGAACCTGCTTAGGTGCATGGGTCTTCTGAGCCTGTCTCCGCAGCCTCTTCGGCAAAGCCCATTTTTCGGTTCGGGGCTGATTTTTGCCGGCGTCTCTCATGGGGCAGGTAGGCTTCCCTATCTCA
>JAUQPO010000086.1 GCA_030550335.1 Acidobacteriota bacterium | reverse complement strand
CCCCAGCTACCCCGATGCACGCGCAGGTAAGCACCGCTGCTCGGCACCAGCGCATCCTCACCCCCGTGGCCCCAACCCACTGGTCACGGTACTCCTGACCGGGTACCTTCTTACCCGGCCCAAGCGTAATCGCCGCGCCTGTCGCTCGCTGAGCGTCTCACCAGTCGGGGTGGACACTCACACGACCTTCGTAAAGATGATCACCAGCGTGTACAGAGCCAGGGACTCGATAAAAGCCAAACCGATGATGAGTGCGAAGCGGATCGACGCTGCCGCCGCGGGGTTTCGCGCCATTCCTTCAGCGCACGCCGCCACGGCCCGGGCTTGCCCTAAGCCACAGAGCCCGGAGGCAATCGCCATAGCAAACCCAGAGGTGATAGCTACCCAATTCGTCGGGCCGCCCTCTTGCTGAGCCATGAGGGGGCTGACCAACAGGAACAACAGCGTCAGGAAGAGAGTGAATCTGGTGCGCATCGCTCTACTGTCTCCTTAGTCCGAAAGATGAACTGCTTCCAGGAGGTGGTTCCCGTCATCCTCGTGCAGCCGGGCTCACACTGGAAGCTAGAGGAATCCTTCCGCATCCTCAGTGCTCGTGAGCGATAGCCCCTTCGATGTAGACCATCGTCAGCAGCGTGAAGATGTACGCTTGCACGAGCGCCGCAAACAAGTGCAATCCCATGAATGCCACCGGCGCGCCCAAGTAAGTCAGCGCCAGGAAGACCATGAACACATTCTCACCAGCGAACATGTTGGCGAATAGACGGACGGTCAACGACAAGGGGCGCGACAAGTGGCTGATGAGTTCGATCGGCACCATGATCGGCGCGAGCCACCAAACCGGCCCCGCAAAGTGCTTCAGATAGCCCACCGGGCCCTGGGCTCGGATCCCGACAGCGTGATAGTAGAGAAAGACCAGTAACGCGCAACCTAGGGGTACGGCAGGAAACATCGTCGGTGGCTCTAACGTGGGAAACGTCCCCAGTAAGTTGCAGCAAAGAATGAACAGGAAGATTGTCACGCAGAGGTGTACATACTTCAGGCCGCGGGCTCCTGCGATTTCCTCCATTTGGTTGCGCAAGAACCCGTAGATCAGCTCGACAACGTGCTGGAGCTTTCCAGGCCGTTCCACCGACAGGTTTGCCCGCGCCAACAGCGCGAGCACGACCAGGATGAGCGCCACCAGTAACTGCAAGGCCACGTAGTTTGGCCACGGGTGAGCGGGATCTTCGGCTTCGAGGCCGACCCACGCCAGGAGGGTATTTGCCAGGCCAGCCAAATACCGGTTCAACAGCGCCGTGATCCAGAGTTCATGCTCGTGCATGGATCAACTCGTAAACGAGCTCCGCCACCACTGCCAGCAAACCCACAAACAACCCGAGCAAGGCAGCTAGGAGGTTCGCTTTCAAGTACTTGACTATAACATATCCAGCCAGGCCGTAAAGCCCATAACGAGCCACAAACCCCAACGCTGCGCGCCTCTTGGGTTTACTCACCTGTGGTCCCAATCCCTCCGCCAGCTGATGCAACCAATGAAAATTAATCGCGGAGACTCCCGCGCCCAGCAGGAAGCCTGACGCCGTCCTCACCCCATACAGCCACCCCACAACGATCGCACCCACAATGGCGATCCATGCGATGAACAGATAGATCCGCCGGACGGCCGCCCGGTAAAAAGCCGCCTCCGCTCCGAGCTCCTCAGGAGTTGTCGGATCCAGCTTTTCCACTTTCGTCTCGCAGGACCTCCCGGATCAATTCGATAAACCCTGCTGCAATGCCCAGCAACAAGAACACCACTCGGAGGTACGTCGTTCGGAGTAGCTTGTCCAAATAGTACCCGATCGCATAACCGACCACTGAGCTGATGGGCACCACAAAAGCCAACTGCATGTACCGCGCCACCAGCACCCAGGGATTGGGCTCTTTCTTGGGTCCACGCCCACCAGCGCCAGCAGTCGCCACTTAGCCTCCTTTCAAGCGCTCGAGCCGCGCTTTTGCTCCCATAGCCCCACCGCTCGCTGCCCCAGCTCCCAAACTAAGACACCCATCTTGGACTCCTGAGGCTCTATGTCCGGTTCCAGTCCGTACTCTCCTAGCATTTCCGTGGTTGCCGGACCGATAGAACCGATCACGCACCGCTTTAAACTCTCTGCCAGCAACTCACCCAGGCCGAGTTGACCAGCGACCTCGAACAAATGGACCACTTGGACGGGCGTGGTGAAAGCGACCACTTGGAAGTCGCCCGCCACTACCCCCCGCACAGCATCTTGTAAAGGGCCCACATCTTCGGGCAGTGTCCATTCGTAAACTCGCAGTGGAGTGACTTCAGCTCCCAAGCTACGCAAGCCCCGCAACAGCGCTGGGTTGCTGCGCCCATATTCCTGCACGATCAGACTCCACGGGTGCAGTCGCCGGGCCGCCTCGACCACCTCGCGCCAAGTATACGGTGGCGGTGCCACAGCGTCCACTACTAACCCCAGCGACCGCAAAGCAGCTACCGCCTTTGGGCCCCGAGCCAATAGGCGCATCCGACGCAAGGCTTCCATCAAAAGCTCTCGCAACCCCATGCGCTCTTCCACCAACCGGACGAGCGAGCGCACCCCCACACCCGTCAAGAACACTCCCACATCGAATTCCCCTCCCAAAAGCCGCTCGATAACTTTTTTCGTTTCTTCCCATTGTTCCGGCGGTGCCTCGCGCAAAGAGGCAACGACCGTGGGCACCCCACCTTGCCGCTCGATCAGACGGGCCATTTCGTTTGCATGACGGGTCTCGAGCGCCAATACCCGTAGTCCGTCCAGTGCCATCGCCTGTTTCTAGGCTGCCATGGCATGAAGCCGGACCGCCAGCGGGAAAAGCAACGAGGCACCCACCGTCGTTCCGCCTCAACCCTCAAAGGTCCCCTGGATCTGTTGCGCCCGGCCCGACCGTGCACCCGGCCTGGGATGCGCTTGGCTGGCCGCCTTAGAATGAAACCCGTATGCGGTGTTGGACACGCATGGTTTTGCTTGGCCTCCTCACGCTGGCGAGTCATCAGATCAGCACTGCCTTACCCCGCCTCCGGGTTGCTCCCAATGGGCGGTATCTGATCACCGAGCTAGGAGAACCGTTTTTCTACCTGGGCGACACGGCCTGGGAGCTCTTTCATCGGTTGGACCGTAAGGATGCCGACCGGTATCTCAAAGATCGTGCCCGCAAAGGGTTCACTGTAGTCCAAGCCGTTGTCCTTGCCGAATTCGACGGCTTGCGTACGCCTAACGCCTACGGACACCTGCCACTGCTCGAGATGGATCCAACCCGTCCGGCCATCCGCCCGGGGCCGGAAAACGACTACTGGGATCACGTGGACTACATAGTCGACCGCGCTGAAGCCTTGGGCCTGTACGTGGGGATGTTACCGACGTGGGGCGATAAGTGGTCACGCCGGTGGGGTGTGGGACCGGAGATCTTCACTCCGCAAAATGCGGAACTCTACGGTGCCTTCCTGGGTGCCCGCTACCGTGATAAGCCCATCATTTGGATCCTCGGCGGCGACCGTAACCCGGAAAATGAGCAACATCTGGCCATCATCCGCGCGCTTGCCCGTGGCCTGAAACGAGGCGACGGCGGAGCTCACCTGATCACCTATCATCCGCAGGGGGGCGCGAGTTCCTCGCGGTGGTTCCATCGCGAAGAATGGCTGGATTTCAACATGTTCCAGTCGGGTCACGGCCGCCTGCTGAACCCGAATCACGAGATGACCTTGCACGATCGGTCGCTCGACCCACCTAAGCCTGTCATCGACGGCGAGCCCTGTTACGAAGACCATCCCGTCAATTGGCACCGGGGCGGGGAGAAACGCTGGTTCGATGAATGGGACGTTCGCAAGGCGGCCTATTCATCGATGCTGGCCGGAGCAGCAGGCCACACTTACGGCAACCACAACATCTGGCAGTTCTGGCACCCGGGTCGGGAGCCGATCTCGCTGGCCCGCACTCCGTGGCAGTTGGCCTTGGATCACCCAGGAGCTCGCCAGATGGGTTATCTGCGCCAGCTACTGACCCAGCGGAGCTTCCATCAACTGGAGCCAGATCAGTCTCTCATGGCCTCCGATCCCGGCACTGGTGCGGATCACGCGCGTGCCGCATTGGCGCAAGACCGCCGCTACGCCCTCATTTACTTACCGACTGGAAAGCCAGTCCAGGTCCGCTTGCCGAAGATCCGGGGTAGGCAAGTGCGAGCCTGGTGGTTCAACCCGCGACAAGGCGTGGCGGAACATATCGGAGACTTCACCGCCGAAGGAGAGCAAGAATTTGTCCCGCCTACCTCCGGTCGCAACAACGATTGGGTCCTCGTGCTCGATAGTATCGAGGCGAACCTACCGGCGCTGCAACCTGGGAGTTTCCGGTAAAATCGCACGCAATAGCGCGCATCGAAGAGGTCGTTTGCGGGAGGGAAGCCGATGTCTCGCAAGCACACACTGAGCCGTCGGAAAGTGTTACAAGTTACTGTCCTGGGTGCCCCGACCCATTTTGCCTGCCGGCGCGAGCGATCTCGTTATCGGTTCTTCACAGCCCGGGAGGCAGCCATCGTCGCCGCGATCTGCGATCACATCATCCCTCCGGATGACTTTCCGGGTGCTGTCCAAGCGGGCGTTGTCAACTTCCTCGACCTACAACTCACCGGCCACTACCGGTATCTGCAGCAAGCCTACCGCCGGGGCATCGCTGAGATCGACGCAGCTGCCCAGGAGAAGTTCGGGAGGAGTTTTCTGGAGCTCTCGCCCGACGAGCAAGTTGAGTTACTCGAGGAGCGCCAGAAGACCGAGTTCTTCCGCATGATCCGCGACCATACGATGCAAGGTTACTATGGCGACCCGCGCCACGGCGGCAATCTCGATGCGGTCAGCTGGAAGATGCTCGGTATCCCCCATCCGCCTGTGCGGGGGCGCGATCACTACAGCCTGGAGGAAAGTTAAGGAGGTGCCGATGGCGCTGAAGCACGTAGACGCCGTGGTGATCGGTTCGGGAGCCGGTGGAGGCATAGTGGCCAAGGAGTTGGCCTGCGCGGGCATGAAGGTGGTTTTGCTCGAGCGAGGCCGCTGGGTCACGCCGGCCGACTGCCGCAAGGACGACCTGCGCAATCAGCGCACCTCAGTGCTCGGTGCTCCATTCGGTCCGGATGATGAGGGGAACCCGCGCGTGTACGTCGACTTACAAGGTCGCGAGCACATCGTCTACCCAAGCCGCGGAGCCTACCACAACAACGCAATGTGCGTTGGCGGTGGAACGGCTAGCTACGGCGCTATGGCTTGGCGCTTCATGCCCCAAGACTTTAAGATGCGCTCCACCTACGGCCCTGTCGAAGGCAGCACGCTGGAAGACTGGCCCATCAGCTACGCAGACCTCGAACCTTTTTACGAGAAGGCGGAATGGGAATTGGGCGTCTCTGGCGACGATGGTCCAAATCCGTTCAAGGGCCCGCGCCGCAGACCTCTGCCGATGCCTCCCCTCCCGCCGAACCGCGAGTATGAGATTCTCAAGCCCGCCGCCCTGCGCCTTGGTTGGCACCCCTTTGACATTCCTATGCTTCGTAACAGCGTCCCCTACGACGGTCGGCCGCCCTGCATGCGCTGCCGCTGGTGTGTGGGTTTCGCTTGTGAGGTGAATGCCAAAAACGGTACCCAAAACACGGTCATTCCTAAAGCTCTGGCGACCGGCAACTGCGAGCTCCGCACCGAGTGCGTCGCCCGAGAGATCCTGCTCGACCACAAAGGCAGGGCACGGGCCGTGGTGTATCACGACCGGGACGGACGGATTCAAACTCAACCGGCCAACCTCATCGTAGTGTCCTGTGGCGCCATCGAATCAGCTCGCCTGCTGCTGAACTCCAAGAGCAAGTGGTTTCCGAACGGGATTGGCAACAACCACGATTGGGTCGGTCGCAACCTCCAAGGACATACCTACACTGGCGCCATTGGCTTGTTTCCTTTCGATTGCTACGACGATCTTGGGCCGGGCGCGAGCATAGCCATCTGTGACTTTAACCACGGGAATCCTGGCCTAGTGGGCGGTGCGATGCTAGCCAACGAGTTCATCCGGCTGCCCTACCAGTTCGTTCAGCGTGTGCAAAGCTTCGTACCCAAAAGTTGGGGCAAGCCTTTCAAGGACTTCATGCGCCAGTGGTACCGTCGCTCCATTATGGTCCAAGGCCCCGTCCAGGAGATGCCGATGTGGGAAGCCCGCGTCCAGCTGGACCCCAAGGTCAAAGACCGCTGGGGGATTCCCGTGGCACGGCTCTCGGGCCGCAAACACCCGCACACGCTGGAGGTGGCCGAATACATTTCCCAAAAGGCCGAGCTATGGCTCCGCGAAGCGGGTGCAATCCAGACTTTTCGGCGTGTGCCCGGACCGGAGCTCAGCGCTGGACAACACCAGGCAGGGACGTGCCGCATGGGGAAAGACCCCAAAACATCGGTCGTCGATCCGTACTGCCGGGTGCACGACGTCGAGAACCTGTACGTCGTCGACGCCAGCGTACACGTCACCAACGGCGGCTTCAATCCGGTGCTGACCATCATGGCTATAGCCTACTGGGCAGCCCATCACATCCTTAAAGCTCATCGCGCAAGCTAATCGCCGAACTCGGAGGAAGCGGACGGAATGCGCGCAGCAGTCCTGAGCATACCCATCAGTGGAATTGCAATGATCGTTGGCGCGGCGATTGCCTACCAAGCCACCGGCGGCCGCTCCTGCGCTCGATGCCACGAAATTCAACCAGCTGTGGATCTATGGAACCAATCCACCCATCGCTCTGTACCCTGCGCCGAATGCCACGGCGGGTTGTTCACCTTCGAGTTTCACTTCCACTGGAAGAACTTCCGGCAATTGCTTCGGCATCTGGCCGGTCGTGTCCCTCAGCAGATCGCGCTTCGAGAGCGGCGT
Source organism: Acidobacteriota bacterium (assembly GCA_030550335.1). GTDB lineage: Bacteria > Acidobacteriota > Terriglobia > Bryobacterales > Bryobacteraceae > JAUQPO01. The sequence goes on along the minus strand of JAUQPO010000086.1, from coordinate 5,106 downwards.
GAAATCGACCGGGCGATGGCTGCATGCCGCCGCTGCCACGAACAGGAGTATGCGCGCTGGCAAGCAGGCCCTCACTCGGTCACCTACCGCCAGATTTTCCTCGACGAACAGCACAACCGCAAGCGCCTGCTCATGGACGACTGCTTGCGATGCCACGGCATGCACTACCCAGGGAACATCGCCGCACTGGTGACACCGGTCGACACCCGTGGTCCTTGGCGCTTATTGGACCAGGAAATGGAAAACCGGCCCACGATCCCCTGCCTCGCCTGCCACGAAATCCATCGGCGCGGACAGCCCATGGGCCCGCAACGTCGGCCACGGCGTGCGGGGCCTCAGCAGGAAGAGTTCCGGCCTTCGCTGGCCCTCTTCGACCGGCGCACGCAGACTCACTTCAGCGTGGCATCAATGCCGGTTCCGCAGGTTTACGACAATGGTCGCCCCCTCGTGATGAGTCGGGACCCAAGACAAGCGCTCTGTTATCAGTGCCATGCACCTTTGGCCACCGCCGAGCGTGCCAGTGGTGATGACCGTACCTGCCGCGGCGTGCACGAAGGCCTCAGCTGCTTGGCCTGTCATGAAGCGCACGGCCAGGACACCCGGGCCTCCTGCAAGAATTGTCATCCGAGGCTTTCCAACTGCGGCCTAGACGTGGAGACCATGGATACGACGTTCAAGGATCCCGCAAGTAAGCACAACATCCATTTCGTCCAGTGCTCGGATTGCCACCCCAAAGGGGTGCCTCGAAGGGCCCGTGGGGAGCGCGGCTTGGCGGAGGCGCGGAGGGCACTAGACTGACCGCGCTCGAACGTTTTGCTTGCCGCTGCTAGTCTAGCTGCTCGATTGAGTGAACTGCGAAGGTCACTCGCCAGCCTGTGGTCAGCAAGGGCACTCCTCTTCCACCAGCGTAAGCCGCGAGCTCGCCGGATGTGAGATAGCCGAGGCGGCGAGCGACCGGCCAATGGATCGGCCTTGCGAATCCGAAGGCTCTCAGGAGGCAGGTTTAGCCGGCGGCTTGCCTAACAACACTTTTTCGCCCTCGCGTAGACCTGAGAGGACTTCCGCGTGCGTGTGGGTCCGCATCCCTAGTTGCACCGTGCGCCGCTCATACTGCTGGCCACGCTGCACCCACACGAAGGATTCACCATTTTCGTAATGCACCGCCGCCAAGGGGATCTGCAAGGCTTTTTCCTTACGGGCTATGACGATGTCCGCATAACCAGAAAGATCCGGGATCAAGCGCGGGTGACTCCCCTGGATACGGATCCGGACAGGGATAGTGCGCACATAATCGCGCAACGTCCCCACCTCTTTAGCGAGTGAGCCGATGCTATAAACGTAGCCCTGGAATTTCAGTTCCGGAAAGGCGTCCAGGCCGACCCGGGCCAGCTGCCCGACCCGGATCAGTCCAGCATCCGTCTGGTTTGCAGTAGCTTCCAGTTGCATGCGGTCCACGTCCATCACGCGCAGGAAAACCATTCCCGGCCTCAGCTGGTCGCCTTCGCGTACAAGCTGCGCTTCCCCCATACGGATGACCGCCTGGCGCACAGCCATGCCGTCCATCGGTGAGGTCACCGCGTAGCGCTGCAGGTCATATACGTGACGATCACGGTGCCGCTCGTGACGTTGCTTGGTGATCTCCAAAATCCGAAGCTCCGCCGCATGGATCTGCTTCCTCAACCCCAACTCCTGCAAAGCCTGCTTATAACGAGCTTCGGCTTCCTCCACACCGATCTGAAGCAGTTCCTTATCGATCACCGTACGGACCTCGGCCGTGGTCGCCTCAAGTTTCCACTTATCGAGGTTGCTTTTCAACACCCGCAGGTTCTGCTCCAGGGTGCCAAGCTCCACTTCCTGTTCAGCCCGACGCTTGCGAATGTCTGCCTCTGCCGTGTCCACGGTAGCCTGAACATCGTTGATGTGCTCGCGCAAGCGCTCATCGTCTATGCGAGCCAGTACCTCTCCCTGCTGGACCCGCTTGCCCGATTCCACCAGCTGCAGCAACGTTTGTGGTTGCGGCTCTCCGCCCCGCTCTTCTGGCGCACGAATGTTCACATAGCGAATAGATGAAGTGACTCCACTGACCCGTATCACCTGCTCCAGAGGCCCAACGACGACGGGAGCCGTACGCAAGGTCAAAGGGACCACCGGGCGTTCCAATTTTGGCCGCAACCACAGCTGGTAGGCCAGGGCCCCCAACAGGACTACCAGCGCAACACTCACCAGCCACGGCCATGCTCGGCGCCTGCGACGTGGGACCACTTCGCCAGGAGCGGGCCTAGGTTGGACTTCTGGGACTGCCGGCGTGGGCTTGGGAAGAACCGACATCGCTACCTCAAGCGTATCCTAAACGCGCGCCTGCTTCAGCAGTTAGGACGACCGGGCCGGGCTCAGAGGTTACCCAATTGGTATACTCTCCGCTATGCACCCGCTGGCGGTCCTCTTCGTCGCCATCGCCCTCGTCTTCTTGCTGATCATCCGGTTCAAAATCAACGCATTCATCGCCCTCATCGTCGCGGCTGCCACCGTGGGGCTGCTTTCGCCCCACATCCGCCTGCCCGAGGTCATGCCCAAAGTGGCTGGCCTGTTCGGGACCGTCTGCGGCCGCATAGCCATCGTGATCGCTCTGGCCGCCCTGGTCGGCCAAGCCATGATGGAAAGCGGTGCAGCGGACAAAATTGTCCGCGTTTTCGTACGGTGGCTGGGCGAAAGCCGGGCCAGCCTGTCGTTGGTAGGCAGCAGTTACGTCCTGGCTACGCCCGTGTTCTTCGACACCGTGTTTTACTTACTGGTTCCGCTCGCCCGAGCCATGCGCATCCGTACGGGCCGGAACTACGTGCTTTACGTTTGTTCTATCGCCGCCGGTGGCGCCACCGCCCACAGCCTGATCCCCCCTACCCCAGGCCCCCTGGCTATGGCAGCTACGCTTCACGTCGATTTGGGGCTAATGATCCTGGTGGGGGCGATCATTGGCGTACCCGCGGCCCTGGCGGGATGGCTGGTGGCCCAGCTCCTGGACCGTAAGTTGAACATTCCCTTCCGAGAAGCACCAGGCCTGTCTCTGGAGGAGCTCGAAGAACTCGCCCGGCGGGACGACAAAACCCTACCGGGGTTCTTCCACTCCCTGGCGCCGATCTTGCTCCCCGTTGCCCTCATCACCTCCAACACGTTCGTTCAGGCTCTCCGCCCTGAATCTCCCCTAGCCCGCCTTACGGCCTTCATCGGAGATCCCAACTTTGCGCTGCTTTGCTCGGCGGTGGTAGGCATGCATTTGCTCGTGCGCCATCGGCACTATTCTTTGGCGGAGCTGGCGCGCCCCGTGGAAACAGCGTTCGCGAGCGCCGGGCTGATCATTCTGATCACTGCTGGCGGCGGCGCTTTCGGGGGCATGCTGGTGGAAGCTGGGGTCGGCAAATGGCTGGGGAATGTCTCGCAACAATTCCAAGTTCCCCTGCTGATCCTGGGCTTCCTGCTAGCTGCTCTAATGAAGGTGGCACAAGGCTCGGGCACGGTGTCGATGATCACCACTTCGGCCATCCTGGCTCCACTCGCCGCGGCATCCCAATTGCCGTGCCACCCGGTTTATCTGGCCACGGCCATCGGCTCCGGCTCCATGGTGGGCTCCTGGATGAACGACAGCGGTTTCTGGGTGTTTGCCAAAATGTCCGGCCTCGAGGAATCCGAAACTCTCCAGACTTGGACAGTCGTCCTCATCGTACTGGGCGTCGCAGGCTTGCTAGCGACGCTGGCCATGGCAGCGCTTCTGCCCTTGCGTTGAGCGTTGCGGACGAATCGCCGTCCTTTCCACACTGAAAGGGACCGCACATGGACCACCGACTAACGCTATTGGCCTGTGCCGCGCTGCTTGGGATTCATCCAGCCTGCACTACGGAGCAACACCGTCAACAGATCGCCCAGGCGGTGCTTCTCTACCTCCCTTTTGATGGGGAGCTTGCCTTCCGTGGCTCCGGGTCAATGGGTTCCGCCAGCCCTGCCCGCGTGAAGGAAACCCCTGGAGCGCACTTCGACGCGCAAGGAATTCACGGCTCCGCCCTGCATCTGGAAAAAACTCCCCTCGGCCCTTTGCCCGTCACGCTGGGCTCCCGCGCTCGCAGCAGCGGCCAGGGATGGAGCGGTACGCTCAGCTTCTGGCTGCGGTTGTCTCCCTCTGAGTCAGCGAGTTGCCGCCTGCTGGAACTCCGGCCCAGGGGCAGTGTCGGCGGGTTCGTTATCGAGTTCTTGCAGACGCGACCTCCCGTCTTGGTCGTACAAGCCCAATGTTGCGCTGCCAAGACCGGCTCGGCCAACTCCGCCGACCTACGCGTAGAACCAACCCGACTCCAACCCGACCGTTGGCACCAGCTGTCACTAGCCTGGGCCAACCTAGACCATCGGAGTCACGACGCATGGCTCGCCGTCTACCTGGACGGCAAGCTCCAAGCGACTTGGAAGCAGCGGCCCCTAGCGCTGCAGTGTGCCTGGGAACAGTTAGATCTGTACTTCGGACAGGGCTGCCAGGCCACGTTGGATGAGTTCGCGCTTTTCGACCGCCCACTGAGCATTGCTGAGATTCGCACCTTGTGGCGCGAACCAGGGCTGCTGGCATCCCGTGTGCCCTGAGCCGGCACCCCTTCTTGCCGCCACGCTCGCCAACGACTCAACGGTGCAGCGTCCTGGCAGCATCCTCAATGCGCCGATGGAGGTGTTTACGTTCCCCCGTTGCCGCTTCTCGCCAGCCGGGATGACGCCCTTGCCGGCGGCACGAGTGACAGTCGTCCATCAAGCGTTGCAGTGGCGCAAACTGGCGATGTCCACGGGCTCGCAGTCGCGAATGGTCCAGCAATGCCCGAGAATCGGACACCCGCGACCATGGCCACCACAGGCCCCGATACGCTGTTCCAGGCACCCCGGACCCACATCGCGCACAGCCACCGAAATCCGCATCCGCCTGCTGCCTGAAGGCGTAAAGACGCGGTACTCGCAAAAGCCCATGGCCGTGGAACCCCGCCCTGATCACCTAGCAAGCACCTCTATGGAAGTGGCAAGTTGCAGCGGGGACCGCCGCCAGCCCCTACCGTCGCGTAACTCGTGCGAGAATTCTATAGA